>JAGQIY010000539.1 GCA_020430865.1 Myxococcales bacterium | reverse complement strand
TAACCGGCGCGGCCCCATTGAAGCAAGACGGTTGAGGAGGCGCTCGCCGCCTCGAAGGTGAATTGCCGCGCTGCAACAGACGCGGCCCCGGTGACGCCGGTGCGCTGTTCGGCCGGGACGGTTCTTGAGGATGGTGGGGGGCCGACTTGAACGCTGCTCTGGTGGAGTGACGGCGCGAAGCAGCGTGCCTCACCCCCAGGCGAGCTGGAATGTGCTCCCGTTCCTGCGTTGGGATGTTTGCCGTCCAGAGGTTCGCTTCGGTCGAACGGAGCCGGTGTGACAGCGGAAGAGGCACGAACGCGACGAGTGTCGCGGGTCGAGTCGAACGAGCGCTGCTTCAACGGCTGGTCAGCGTGAGTCCATCACTCCTCGGCGACGGGCCGACACTCGTGGAGACGACTAGTAGCCACCTGGAAATGGGGTAGCAACTGCCCCGAAGTCGGCCAGATCCAGGTTTGCCAGAGATCGACCCGGGAGAAGCGCGGGTCGCTGGCCTGGTCCTTCAGCACCTGGAAGGGCGTGCCTCGGCGCACGACGCCGACCTCGACGGGAGCCTCACCCGCTTCGACGAACAGGCGCAGGTCGTCGGGGCAGGCGACGAAGTCCACGTTGAGCGGCACGCGACCGTAGGCTCGCCCGCCGCCGCCGATCCCGCGCAGCCCGAAGCCGCCGTAGTCTTCTCCTTCACTCACGAAGCGACTTGGAACCCAGCCCGTGAGCATCGCCTCGTTCATATCAGCCGCGGCGATCCGCACGAAGTCGCCGGAGCGCTCGAGCTCGACGCAGCTGATCGGTTCGTCTCCGGGAGGCAACGTCAGCACGGGCGGCGTCCCTGCAGAAGCGCTCACGGGTGTCGCGTCCTCGAGCGTGCAGGGCTCTCCGTCGGGATCCCAGTCCATGGGGAAGTCCGCAAGGTTGAGGCCCAGCGCGTCGCAGGCGACCTCGGCCTCGAGCGCGGCTCCGTGCAGGGCCTCCGTTGCGGTGTAGCGAACGAGCTCCAAGCCTCCGCGTTGCTCCACCCACTCGACGCTGGCTCCAGGGGCGAGGGTGAGGACCTCCGCGAGGGCCACGGGACGCTGGAAACGCAGCGGGTGCTCCGCGCGGTCGTACGGCGTCCAGAGCACGACGCCGCCCTTCGAGAGCTCGAGCCGCGGGGAGGACGCGGTCAGCTCCAGATGTGCGGCGGCGTCGACCAGCTCCGCGAGCACGGTGCCCTTCGGCCTGGTGCGGAAGCGGACGACGTCGTTCAGCGAAGCCTCACGGATCGTGCAGGGACGGGACGCGCGCGCCGGGCGCGCTGGTGCGTCGCGGTCGGGCGCTTGCTGTGGGGAAATCACCAGCGGCCGAGCCGGCGGGCGCTCCGCAGGCGCGCAGGCGGTGTGGCTGAAGGCGAAGGCGAAGGCGAACGCCGCCCAGGGGCGGGGAGCTCGCAGAGTCGAGTGGCTGGACATGGGCATGGGGTTGCTCGCGGCTACGTTACGGTACTCCTCACCCCCTGATTCGCGAAACCCCTGCGCGGCAGACCGATCGGCGCCAGGGCGGTCTCCGGGGGCGGATTGACGACGTCGGGGGGGAGGGACTAGCCGAGGGGTGGCTCCGAACCAGGAGGACTCTCGATGTTGTTGGTCAAGCACCCTGCCGATCGCCGAACGCTGCTCTGGACCTTCGTCTTCACCCCAGGTCTGTTGGTCGCCCACTACCTGCGCCCGGACCTGCAGTGGTGGCTGTTTCCCGCGAGCATGTACTTCGCGGTCAGCTGCGCGGTGATCGCGCACAACCACATGCACCGGCCCACGTTGAAGACGAAGGGGCTGAATCGCTTCTTCTCGCACTGGATATCCATCTTCTACGGTTACCCGGTCTTTGCCTGGACCCCGACTCACAACCTCAACCACCATCGCTACCTGAACAAGCACGGCGACGCGACCATCACCTGGCGCTTCACCAACAAGCACAACGCGCTGGTGGCGAGCACCTACTTCTTCGTCTCGGCCTACTACCAGGGTTTCTGGATCAAGGACTTCATCCGTCAGGCGAAGGAGAAGAACCCGGCGCTCTACCGCCGCATCATCACGCAGTACGTGGTGACCTACGGCGCTCACCTGGTGCTGGCAGGCGTGGCGATCGGGCTGTTCGGCGTTGCCGCGGGGCTAAAGACCTACGCCCTGGCGGCGGGGATCCCCGCCTTCTTCGCGCTGTGGACCGTGATGCTGTTCAACTACACGCAGCACGTCCACACCGACCCCTGGTCGGAGACGAACCACTCGCGCAACTTCACGGGCAAGCTGCTCAACTTCATGCTCTTCGGCAACGGCTACCACACCGTGCATCACAACAAGGCGAACCTGCACTGGGCAGACGCGGCGGAAGCCCACGCGAGGATCCAGGATCAGATCGATCCGCGGCTCTGCCACCGCAGCATGTGGTGGTTCTTCTTCCAGCAGCACGTGCTGGCGCTGTTCATTCCGAGCCTCGGCACCGTGCAGGTGGGGCGGGCGCCGTTCGATTGCCCCGAGGAAGAGCGCAGGGCAGACGCGCCGGAGCTGGTCGATGTCAGTCCCGGCGGCGAGGCGACCGCCGGTGGGCAGATCTGAAGTTCAGTGCCTGATCTTCGCCGGTCCGCAAACGCGGTGAGCAAAAAGCAAAAGTTTCGGCTTCAACGGGCAGCCACGCGGTTGGTGCGAAGCGGTCGACGCAGCGTCCCGCGTGCCTCGAGTCATTGGTCGTCGTCGCGCTCCCAGCGCAGAGGTGAGTTACATGGGCCTGTTCGAGTTCACTGACGAGTTTCAGCGCACCATCGATCGCTGGGATGGGACGATCGGTCCTCCCAGCGCCGAGAACCGCAAGATCAACCGCATCCGCGTGTACCGGAACGGCTTCGTCGAGCACGTGCTCGCCAGCTCCCATCCCATCATGCCCGGCGTCTGGTTTGGCTGGGCGGTGGCCTACGGAGCGGCGTTGGTGCTCGCCAGCGAGTCAGGGCGCTGGGGGCGCGTGGCGCTGTTCGGCGCTGGAGTGCTCGGCTTCACCTTGCTCGAGTACCTGCTGCATCGCTTCGCGTTTCACTGGGATCCCGGCACGGACCGCCAGGCGAAGATCCGCCTGTTCTTGATGCATGGCTTGCACCACGAGTTTCCCAACGACAAGCGTCGCCTGGTCGCGCCCCCGCTCATGAGCTGGCCCATCGCCCTGGTGCTGTTCACGACCTACTGGTTGTTGCTGGATCGAAACAGTGCGTTCGTGCTCTTCGGCGGCACCTGCTGCGGCTACCTGCTGTACGACTGGACCCACTACTACACGCATCATTTCCGCAGCCCGAAGACGCGCCTCGGAAAGCTCCTGCGGCGGGCCCACGCGGTGCACCACTTCAAGCTCCCGCAGCTGAACATGGGCATCAGCTCACCGCTCTGGGACTGGGTGTTCGGCACCTTCGCCTGGTCCGAGGAGACGATGCGCGCGGCGCTGCGTGAGACACGCGCCGTCGAGGCGGAGAGCGACGCCGCCGAGGGCCGGAAGCTCCCTGGGGCGGGGCAGCGACGGACCGGTTGAGGCGCGGGCGCACGGCGGAGCGCGAAAAGTCGCGGCGCGGGCAGCTTCCGTTGGGAGGCCGGGGTCGCGCGTGTATGCTGCTCGGATGGGTCGACTCTGGGGTGGTCTGTTTCTGCTGATGATCGGCTGCGGGGGGAGCAGCAGCGGCCCGGCCAGCGCCGAGGACGTCAAGCAACCGTCGGCGCAGGAGTCTGCCGAAGCCGAGCGGATCTACCAGCAGCTGACCTCCTGCGCGGCGGCGGTCAGTACCTCGGGGATCACGCTGCGCTGCGATGGGTTCGCCATTCAGCTCGGGACCGTGGTGATCGAGGATCAGATCACCGACGACCTGCTGCGCGAGACGGAGAGCATCGCGATCGGCGGCGTGGAGAAGTCGTGGGGGATCCCGGTCGAGCGGGAGGCCGTGGATCTCGGGGGCATTCCGGGGACGCAGTTCCCACCGCCGGATGACCGTCACCCTGGCGGGGTCGCCGTGTCCACCGCGGTCTCCGCCTCGAAGGTGCTGATCACCGTGTGCCTGGGCCCGCCGTGCTCGCGCTTGATGGGCACCGCCCAGCCGTTCTTCAGGGCGGTGGATCGCTTCCTCGACGAGCACCCGCCGCGGACCGCCGGGACGGCGCCCAGCTGAGCCTCAGCCCACCATGGCGTAGAGCAGGACCTGGCCCTCGGCGAGCAGCGGTCCGTTCGCGCTCTGCAGCTCCTTCCAGGTCTTGAGCTCGTCGGGAGCGTCGTCGGGCAGCGGCAGGAAGCGCTGCGTCAGGAAGTAGGCCTTCGAGGTGGGGGAGTCGGACCAGGCGCGCACCGCCAGGTACTTGATGCCCGCCTCGCGCGCTTCCTCGCGGATCTTCTCCAGGAGCGCCGCGCCCACGCCGTGGGGCTGATAGTCGGGGTGCACCGCCAGCTCTTCGACGTAGCCGACTCCCGGCTCTTCGTCGCGCCAGGCCGCGAAGCCAGCCACGTGATCATCCGCCTCCGCCACACGCACGTTGTGCTTGCGCGGGAGCTGAGCGATGTCGCGCAGCTGCCGCGTGGGTAGCGCTGCTTCGCTCACACCGTGGTTGTGGTGCTGCGCTTTGCACAGCTGTTCGATCTCCAACACGTTGTCGAGGTGGATGTCCTGGAGTCCGACGACCCGGATCTTGGAAGGTGCAGGCGCTTCGTGCATGGCGAGGAGTAAACCAGAGCCGGCAGGGGAGTGGAATCGAGAAACCAGCGCGCCTCACCCCCAGACCTGGGGCAGCGCCCTCGATCCTGCGCAAGCACTGCGTCGACGCAGCTGGTGCTTGCGACGAGACCGGCTTTCTACGCACAGTGCGTCCCATGGCGACTCTCGATGTCGGCTTCTGCCGCCGACAGTTTCCCGCCCTGGGTAGCGACTGGGCGCTCCTCGACAACGCGGGGGGCAGCGTGACACCCCGGCAGGTCACCGCTCGGATCACCGAGCACCTCGAGCGCCGCATGGTGCAGCTCGGGGCCAGCTATCCTCTGAGCGAGGAGTCCACCGCACGGGTGCTGCAGGGTCGCGAGGCCGTCGCGGCGTTGATGAACGCGACTCGCGACGAGGTCGTGCTCGGCGCTTCGACCACCCAGAACCTCGGGCTCCTGGCTCGGGCGCTGCGCCTGGCGCCGGGGGACGAGGTCGTCGTCAGCAACCTCGATCACGAGTCCAACGTCGGTTGCTGGAGGCAGCTCGAAGCTCGCGGCGTCGTGGTGCGTGAGTGGCGCGCGGCAGGCTCTGCAGAGGATCCGGGCTCGGTCGAGCTGCGCTTCGAGGAGCTGGAGCCGCTGCTCGGCTCGCGCACGCGCTGGGTGTGCTTCTCCCATTGCTCGAACCTCGTGGGCGCGGTGCACGACGTGGCGACGCTGACTCGGCAGATCCAGCGATCAGGCGCTCGGGTGTGCGTCGATGGCGTGGCCTACGCACCCCACCGAGCGATCGACGTCCGCGCCTGGGGAGTCGACGCCTACGCGTTCAGTCTCTACAAGACCTACGGTCCGCACCTCGGCGCGCTGTTCCTGAAGCGCGAGCTGCAGGAGGAGCTGACTCCCCAGAATCACTTCTTCATCGACGACGAGGACCCCGCATATCGCTTCATGCCCGGCGGCGTCAGTCACGAGCTGGCGGCGGGCCTGCCAGGGATCCTCGAGTACCTCGATGCCGTGCACGCCCATCATTTCCCCGAGGGAACAGGTTCGGGGGTGAGGGAGCGCCTCCAGGCGGTGTTCGAGCTGTTTGGCGCCCATGAAGCCCGGCTCTCGGCGGCGCTGCTCGAGATCCTGGCGAGCTTGCCCGAGGTGCGGGTGCTCGGGCCTGCCAGCGCCTCGGACCCGAGGCGCGCTCCCACCATCGGCTTCTGGCGCCCTGGACTCCACAGCAGTCGGGTGCCCGAGGCGCTGGACGCGCGGCAAGTCGCGGTGCGCTGGGGCCATTTCTACGCGCACCGACTGGTTGGCGCCCTGGGCTTGCACGAGCAGGGCGGCGTCGTACGCGCGAGCTTCGTGCACTACAACACGCTGGAGGAGGCGGCGCGGCTCGGCGCAGCCCTCGTCGAGGTCCTCGGATGAGCGAATCCCTACACGCTGAGCTGGGACACCTGTTGAGCCATGCCATTGCCGAGCGGCAACGCCTCCGGCAGCTGGCGTCGCAGCACGAGGAGGCGCGGCGCGTCGCTCCAGAGCTGACGCAGGAGCTGGCGGAGCTGGGCGCGTTTCGCCTCCTGGT
>JAGQIY010000538.1 GCA_020430865.1 Myxococcales bacterium | reverse complement strand
GGATAAGGGCGAGTGATGTTGACAGTTTTGGCCTGGCGCCGGTAGCGTCCGGCAGGCACGGGTGAGGGTCTCTCAGGCATGAGCAAACGCGACCTTAGTTTTCGTCAGCGCACTCGCGCAGGCGCGGGTGGAGTCCTCGACGTAAGGGTCGGGGGCGTGGGCGAGCTGACCGTTGGGCGACCACGGCTGGCGGCGCTGTTGACCTTGGTTGGCATTGGGCTGTTCAGCGCGTCCGCGCTGGCCGAGGAGCCGCGCAAGGTCACCGAGCCCAACGTGCTCTCCGAACCATCGGAGATCACGAACGTGGTGGACGCCTTCGACGGCGACGACCAGTTCGATCTGAGCCTGACCCTCGGCTACCAGCAGACCTGGAAGAGCGCGAAAATCCGCCGTGAGACCTTCATCGATCAGTCGGGTCTCGCCGGTGGTGGCTACACCGCGACTGGCCTCAACGTCGCCGAGTACTCGGAGAGCACCGCCCGGCTCAACACCAAGGCGGAGATCGGCATCTTCAAGGACCTGGCGCTGATCATCCGGCTGCCGATCATCCTGTCCAACGACCGCGAGCTGAAATCCCTCGAAGGCAGCGACAAGCAGGCCGCCATCGCCGCGCAGGGCGAGCCCGGCGAGCAGCTGTTCACGATCCCGTTCAAGTCGCCTACCCGCAGCGGCATCGAGTACCTCGCCGTTGGCCTCGACTTCGGCATCATGAATCAGTTCCGCGATGCAACGAAGCCGACGTGGGTCTTCGGCTTCGAGGGGCGCTTCAACGTCTCCGAGCCGATGCACGCCTGTAACGAGTCGACGAGCGGGCTCAACCTGCCAGGCACCAAGCAGGTCAAGTGCGCCCAGCCGAACGACATCGACCGCGACGGCACGGCGGGCGAAGACGAGTACGTCGATGACCTGCCGAGCACCGGTCCCGTGCAGCTCGACGGCACCAAGAGCGGCACGCGCCAAGCCGGCGTGAGCCGCGGCACCACCGCCCTCGAGGTGCACACGTACCTGTCGAAGCGCATCAAGTACATCGAGCCCTACGGTGGCTTCAAGGCGCTGTTCGAGTTCCAGAACGAGTCCAGCGACTACGGCCAGACCGATCTCAAGGGGTCGCTGGTCAACCACCCGCCGCTGCGCGGTACCATCGTGATGGGGCTCAACGTGATCCCCTGGGAAGTGCGCGACCAGTTCCAGCGCGTGGCCCTGGATTTCCGCTTCTCCGGCACGTACGTCTCCGAGGGTCGCGACTACTCCGAGCTCTTCGACGCCCTCGGCTCGAGTGACGCGCCGTCCCTGCGCTACCCGAATTTCGCCGAGTACCAAGCAGGTCCGGATGGCGTGCCCTCGACCGTCAACCCCGCCTCGCAGAAGGTCTACTTCACCGGCCTGACCGACGTGCAGCAGCACGGCGAGTATCGCCTGAGCGCCGACTTCGTGTGGCAAGCCGGCGAGTACGTGAAGTTCAACGTGGGTGGCGCGTACACCATCGTGCAGAGCCACCTGATCAGCTTCGATCAGCCCTGCAACCCAGACTTCTCGGACGATCCTGCCAAGGCCGGTCCCTGTCGTCGAAGCGGCTCGCCTGGAAGCGCGCCAGTCGCGACCGGTATCCCGAACCCGAACTACCGCGCACCGATCAACGTGCCGGGCCGACGCTTCAAGGTCGACGGTTCGGACGCCTTCGAGGCCTGGCTCAACGCCACCGTGATGTTCTGATGCTTCGGAGTCCCACACCGTTGCCGCCTCCGAAGGCTGCATCGGTGCGGCGCCCAGAGGTGTTGGCCGGCCGCCGACGCGCCTCGATGCGGCCACTCGCATCACGAGCATCCGCACTTCAGCTGTGGCAGGGTCTCCCCATGGCTCGGCGGGTCACTCTAGTGGCGTTGCTAGCAGGGTTGGGGGTGAGCACCTTCGTTCCTTGCCGCGCGGCAGCGCAACCCGCCGCTCAGGGCCAGCCAGCAAAGCCAGCGCCAAAGAGCAGCGCCGCGCCGAGTGGCAGCACCTCCCCCCCTGCCCCGCCTGCATCGCCATCGGCTGCTCCTGCAGCGCCTGCGTCGCCATCGGCTGCTCCTGCAGCACCCGCGTCGCCGCCCACTCCTGCTCCCGCGGGCGACCCTCCAGGCAAGGACGCCGATGCGACGTCCCCACCATCGCCGCCGGACGACGTACCCGCCGCGCCCGACGTCTTCGACGAGGATCTGGATAGCGACGATGAGGAGATGGAGTCGGTGCTGGTGCTGCCCACGCTGACCGTCGATCGAGCGACGGGCGAGTTCATCCGTCCGACCCGCCAGAGTCACCGCGGGCTGTTTCGCTACGCGCGCAAGATGGACGGTCTCCTCGCGGAAGCGGTGCAGGACATGAACCTGAGCCTCGGCGTCGCCGACCGCTCGGACTTCGACGCAGATCGCGTCACTCAGGACGCGCTGACCGAGCTCGGCGAAGGCACTGACTGGGTCTTGCTACCGGAGCTGATCGTCGAGCGAGGCAAGCTGCGTGTACGGCTGACGATGGTGGCTCCAAGTTCTTCGGTGCTGCTCGTGCGAACCGAGCTGGTGACGCCACGCGATCTGGAGGTGCGCCTGATGGTCATGACCCGGGAGCTCGTGCAGACGGGTCGCGGAGCCAGCGCCAAGCGCGAGCGCGCTCCGGTGCCGCTGACCACTCGCGATCGTGCGCGTGGCGACGGGCGCGCGGTGCTGGCTCTGAACAGTGCGGTGCTCGGCGGCTACGTCGGCTACTCCCTGCAGCGCTCCAGCGGATCCGACGATCCTCGGCTGACCTACCCGCTGATCGCTCTGGGAACGGGGATCGGGCTCGGCGCCTCGATGATCGTCGCCGACGAGTGGGACGTCGGCCTGGGCGACGCCTGGTACCTCTCCGCCGCGATGGTCTGGCCCACCGCGGCTGGCGTGCTGCTCGCGGACGGCTACGACGTGAGGGAAGAAGACCAGTTCGCCTACGGGCTGCTCGGCGGCGCCGTGGGGGTCAGCTCTGCGACCTTTGCGCTGACGTTCAAGGGCATGGGCGAGGGCGGCGCGGTGCTCACGCACTCCGGCGGCTTCTTCGGCACGATGATCGGTGGCCTGGCCCAGGTGGGCATCGACGGCACCACCGACGAGACGCCGAGCCGCGGCATGGGCTACGGCGCGGCCCTGGGAGTTGTTTCCGCAGGGTTACTTGCTACGCAGTTCGAGATCAGCGCGTCACGCGCCCTGCTCATCGACCTCGGCATTGGTCTCGGCGCGCTCACCGGCGCCGCGGTCGCCAGCCCCTTGGTCTTCTCGGACAACACGGAAGAGAAGGAGAATCGCTACTGGGCAGGGAGCGTCGCCGCGGGCGCCGTCGCCGGCGCGCTGATCGCCTACTGGATGACGCCGTCGGACAGCGACGGTGCCTACCTGGATACTCCGAGGGATGCCGCCAGCGCGACGAACGTGTTGCCCTATGCCGGTGTCGTCGGCTTCAGCCAGGACCGCCGGGGGAAGTCACACCCGGTCCCCGGGCTCGGTCTCCAGGGCAGCTTCTAGACCATGACCTCGGTCAGCGGCGCGCTCGAGCAGGTGCACGGCGAAGTCCACGCGGAGCACGCCGGAAAGCGCCTGGACGTCTTCCTGGCCCAGGTCCTGGAGCTGGGGAGGCGACGGGCGAAGCTCGCCCTCGCCTCGGGTCACGTGAAGCTCGATGGCCGTCCCGAGAAGCGCGGTTCGCGGCTCGTCGAGGCGGGGCAGCGCGTCGAGCTCCTGCGCGAGCCCGCCGATCTGCAGGGGGAGGCCGACGCAGATTTAGTTATCCTCCTGGAAACTCCGGAGCTGGTCGCGGTGAACAAGCCCGCGGGCCAGCCGACTGCGCCCCTCGCCAGCCTCGAGCGCGGCAGCCTGGCCGGCGCCCTCCTCGGTCGCTACCCAGAGATGCGGGGCGTTGGGCACTCGCCGCGTGAGCCCGGACTCTTGCACCGACTGGATACGGCGACGAGCGGGGTGGTGCTGGCGGCCCGCAGCGCGCGCGCCTTCACCGACCTGCAGGCGCTGCATCAGGAGGACGCGATCACGAAATGGTACCTCGCCTGGGTGAGCGGAGCCCCCGAAGCCGAGGCCGGTCGGGTCGAGACGCTGCTCGGCCCAGATCCCCGCCACCGCAAGCTGGTGGCCGTTGGTGGACACTACGAGGCCACCACGCACTACGAAGTGCTCGAACGCCGGAAGGGTTCGACCTTGCTCCGGCTCTCGGTCAAGCGCGCCTACCGCCACCAGATCCGGGTCCACATGGCGCACCTCGGTTGCCCACTGCTGGGCGACACATCGTACGCTCCCCCGGAGACCAGCGGGCTGGCGCCACGACTGGCTCTACATGCCTCGCGTATCCGCGTGAATACTAGCCCTCCCTACCAGCTCGACGTGGAAGCTCCGCTGCCCCCCGGGTTCCCCGAACCGCTGGCCTAGCCGTCAGGCCTCGACGTTCACGCCGCCTGGAGGTCACTCGGCAGGCTACGCGGCGTGGGGCACTGCGACCCGGACCGAGCGCGACGAGCTCGGCTGCCCCGGAGCCGCCTTTCGTTTCCTCGCGGCAAGGACGATGAGCAGGCGCTCGACCAGCGCCAGGGTCATGTGATACGTGGGCAGCTTTGGACGCAGGATGGTCACGCGCTCGTCCTCGTCACGACCCCGCGTCCACACGACGCTACGAGGCAGCGCCGAATAGGCGGCCGACTCATCCTGCACGCGCACGATCACACAGGGCATGCCCACCGGTCCGGTACCGGTCTGGTGATACTCGAGTCCGACCTCGATCGCACGAAGGCCTCTCAGCCCGCGCCGGGGCAAGACCTCGAGCCGCAGCTCGTCGGGCACCTCGCTGCCGTCGGGAAAGCGGCCCACCAGGCGCGCTTCGACACCGCGGCGCTTGGCCAGCTTCTTGATGAGGTAGCGCAGCATGCGGCGCGGGCGCGCCACCGGGTCTGGCGGTAGTTCCCCGGCCCGGCCGGTGCAGAAGACCGGCAGCAGACTCGCCGAGCCCATGGCGACCATCATCCCGAAATAGGGCGAGCGCTGGAACACGAGCGCCGCAGCGACGCCGAACGCCCCGAGCAGCACCACGAAGGTGAAGAACCCTGGCAGGCGCCCCGTATCCAGAAACCGCCCAGGCAGCGTCGCCTCGCTCGAATCCGCGCGGAGCCATCGGGGCTCGAGCCCTCGCCAGGCGCCTGGGCCGCGGATGACCTGGCTCAGGCGCGGCGTCAGATGGCTCGCGCACAGCATGCCCAGCACCAGCAGCACGCCAAACCCCGTCGGCTGGTCCAGCAGCACCCCGACCACGATCGCGGCCCCGAGGGTGATGCCGGCGAGCGCGGAACGCAGCGGCGCGGGCAGCGGCAGCAGAACTCGCGCGCGGGCGTCACGAGCAGCACACGCGAGGCTCACTGCGCGGGCCTTCAGCGCAACCAGGAGGGCGTAGAAGAGTGCCACCAGGGCCGCTCCCCCCCACAGCATGGCCCTGGGCAAGCCGTGGGGGCCGCGATGCTCGATGAGCACCGGATCCGCACTGGTCGTGTCGTGAGCGAACGCATCGAACGCGCCCGCGTCCGCTTGAACGCGCCACACCACCGGCTCTCCCTTGGCCACGTGGGGACGCACCACCTCGAGCACGTCCACGTCCCCTTCGCGGCTCAGGTTGCTCAGGAAGACGCCGTCGAACTCCTCGCTCATGCCGATCCCGGCGGAGGGCGACTGCACGTCGGGCACCTGCGGCGGCTTGGTGGCTCGGGGTAGCCGAAACACGACCTTCGCCGAGTCGACGCCGCTCTCGAGCCTCGGACCAACCCAGCGCAGCTCTACACCGGCGCCCTTGGCGGTGATCATGTCGCGCCCCACCAGGTTCGTCTTGTAGGCGAAGTGGAAGAGGTAGCGTCCTCGTCGTAGCCCCTTCTCGTTGTCGATCTCGACCTTGAGCGACCCGTCTTCGGTTCGTTCTATAAGTAGCGGCGTGCTGTCGCTGACACCCGCGCCCGAGCGTGTGTTCGTCACGCTGGCGTTGGGCAACACCTCCGCGTCACCGTCCACACCGGCAAGGTCGAAGCTCTTCAGCGGGCCCCCTCGCACGCGCATGATGAGCTCATGGGTGACGACGGCGCTGCCGTCCCGAGCCACCTCGACGGTGACCAGATCCGAACGCACCGAGGTCTCGATCCAGGCAGCGGCCCGAGGCGCCCAGGCGAAGAGCAACAAGCCGAGTAGCACGGCCAGGCCATGTCGGAGTTTTGCACACATCTGCCTCCTTCCTAGCCATGAGCCGCCGAGCGGGGCCAAGTTTTCGCGAACGCCCCCCTCAGCAGGGCCCGCCTGGAAGACCGCTCCCGGAGCCGTGCGAGGGAGTCCGCCAGCGAGCGTCACACCCAGCCCTGCGTCCCGCGTTCAGTACGCTCTACCCCCCCGCCGAGCGCCCCGGGCAGCCGTGCTCACGGTCCATGAATTGCCGCACGGCATTGTCGAAGTCGATAGGAGCGAGACGAGAGCGCTGGAGCTGACCGAATCCGCCAGCGCGGTGGGTACCGACAGGCGAGCCTGTCGATATCCGTCAGCAGCGTCCGCCCGCGCTCGGTGGCTTGCGGGAATGTGCGCTCAGCGCCGCGGGTCTCGCGCCACGCGGCTGGGCACGTGAGTTGCTAAGGCCAGATGCGGCCGCGTCGCGGCCTGACGCAATCCAAGGAGTAACGTAGTGGCCGACATCAAGAGTTCCGTTCAGAAGTGCCTGGAGACCGATGGTTGCTTGGGTGCAGCGCTCGTCGATTACGAGAGCGGCCTGGCGCTTGGGATCGCTGGCCGTCCTGGCTTCGACCTCGAACTGGCAGCAGCAGGCAACGCCGAGGTCGTGCGCGCCAAGAAGAAGATCCGCGACAAGCTGGGGCTCACCGACAAGATCGAGGACATCTTGATCACGCTGAACTCCCAGTATCACCTGATTCGAATGGTCGGCACGACGATGTTCCTCTACGTGGCCCTGGACCGCCAGAAGTCGAACCTTGCCCTCGCACGCAAGGACCTCGAGTCGATCGAGAAGAACCTCGAAATCGCTCGCACCTAGACTCGTAATTCCTCGGGGAACGGAACGACGAGCGCATCCGCGCCCACCCCTCCACCGCGTGCGCGCCACCAGCGCACGCGGTACTGGTGCCGAATCAGGGCCGAGGAGTCGGCACGACCGGCGCGGGCGCGGGCATCGGCATGGGTACCGGAGGAACGCTGCGACCAACGCCCTGAAGCCCGGCGCCGATGAGAACGCCCACGTCGGTGATCATCTCCCTGGGAAGCGCCACCTCGTAGCTCAGGGTCGGACCGGCGGTCACCTGGACTTGCAGCAACGCCGGCGTCTCGCCGCGGCTCGGCATCGACTGCAGGATCGCCTCTACCTGCTTGGCGTCCGCGAGGTTCATCATGCCCAGCTTCATCGCGTCGATGAAGCGACGCAGGGTGATGAAACCCCCGGCGACGAAGGTCCCGCTGCGCAGCTTCTCGAGGTTGGCCTGGGTCGCCAGGGTCTTCGCCGGGTTTCCAGCGGCAGCCGTCGCCAGCTCGGCGACCAGCTTGGCCTCATCCGCGCTGAACCCGATCCAGGTGTACGGCCCGTCGGGCACGACGATCACCACGACGGGCAACGCCTTGGCGCGGGCCGGCTTCGCAGCCTTGCCGCCCGGCATGGGCTCCTCGTAGTAGTGCACGTCGAAGGCGTCGGCGGGGATGGTGACCTCATAGGCCACACTTCCGCGCGGCAATCGACCTCGGGGACCTCGGCGCTTGATCGCGCCGATCTTGTCGATGTCGGAGCCGACCTCCTTCTTGAGCATGGCGCGCAGGCCGCGGTCCGCGCTCACCTTCACCAGGTGATCGAGGTAGGCGATGGTGTGCTTGGAGTCCTCTTGGAGCCCGACGAGGTGCCACGCGAGCTGCGAGCGCATCACCTCCCGCTTGAAATCCGCGGTCCCAGGCTTGACCTTCAGATCCGGCTCGATCGACCCAGAGGCATACACGCTGCCGGCCTCGTTCACCCAGAGCTTGTCCACCAGCCCCACGAGGTTCTTGCGCGCGCCAGCGGCCACCTTCTGCGACGCGAGGTAGGTGTCCAGAAGCTCGGAAAGCGACTTCTGAATCGGGGCGAACGCCGCAGCGTCGCCTCCGATGCCGAAGGTCGCGGTGCTGGCGTCACGCGGCAAGTCCCAGAACATGGCCGGTGCGGGCTTCGCGCGCCGCCCGGAGTCGTCGATCCGTTGGGCCAGCCACGACTTCTTCCCGCGGAAAGCCAGCTCCACCTTGAAGCGAGCCTGGGAGGGCGCTGACTCGAGGCTGCCCTTCAGCCGTAGCGCGTCGAGATCGTCCACCAGCGCCAGGCCCTCATCGAGCAGCGCGGTCGCGGCGTCGCTCACCGCGCGATCGAAGGGCTGGAAGCCACTTTGCAGTTCCTCACGGATAAACGGCATCGCCAGGCGCCGGAGCTTCGGGAGGTCCTTGGCGTAGCGCTTGCGAAACGGCTCGGCTCGAACCTCGACGCTGATGTCCTCCGCGCCCAGGTCTTGGGTCGGCAGACCTCGAGTCGCGAAGTCGAGCAGCGCACCGATCGACTTTCTGCCATCACCACATACCAGGCGCGCGGGGGCTTGCCCGAGTGAGCGAGCCACCACGCAGTCGGAGTCCACCCGATACACTCCAGGGGCGACACGCTCGGCGCGTTCCCCCTGCTCCTTCGCAAAGCGCAGCGCGTCATCCAGCGAGGTGAGACCGACGGAGAACACCGCGCGGAACTCCGGCTCCTGCATCGCGCCGCCGTCGTCCATGCTCACCACGACGTCGATGGGAGCGTTCAGGTCGATCACCTTGTCCGCCCCCGGCAGTCCACGGCGCAGCCCATCTCGCCAAGGCATCGGCAACGTGCCCCAGCTCTCCACGGTGTCGGCGACCTTCGCCGGATTCTTCAGACGGCCCACGAGGAAGACCCGCTCCGGCGCGCTCACCGGCTGGAGCGGCGGCGCCGCTGCACCCTCGATGGCGCCATCAGCGATCGGCGTTGTCTGGCTGCTGTCCGCTCCCCCAGGCCCAGCGGGCGGCGGAGTCGCGCCGCCACCACAGGCCACACACACGATGCTCGCGAAGAGCACCGACTTTCCCCGGCTAGAAATCATCGCGAGACCTTATCCGCCTCGTCGGGAAGCGCAAGCGCGCACACCCAGCGGCGCTTCGCGCTCGTGTTCCCGCAGCTCGTTCCCCGATGCAGCGTGGAGTGGCCCGGCCAGCTAGGAGCGTTCTACGTCGTCAGCGCCGAGGAGTGCCTTGGTCGTGTGCCAGATCGCACCTCGCGCCGCTCGCAACACGGTCTCGGTGCCCCAGCGCTTGCCACCGAAATGTCGCATCCCGACCTGCAAGAACTCCGGGTGACGCAACACGAAGCGCTCGATGGTGGGGCGCCGTGGTCCGTAGAACAGATCCACGCCCGCGGTGCGCACACGCAGGTCCCGCCCAACGCTCGAAGCACGCACGGCTACCGGCCAGTCCTCGAACCCCAGCTCACCGCTGGCGAGGCGCTGCCCCAGATACTCCCCGGCCGTCGCGCCGTACTGGATCGCCTGAGCGATCCCTTCGCCGCTCACCGGGTCGATCCCCGCCGCTTCACCGACCAGCAGCACGCGGTCGTCGCTGATCGCGCGATGGGGCTCGAAGCCACGTTCAGCGAAGCGCTTCTGGCGGTAATCCCTGAGCTTGAGTCCCCGCGCCGCGAGCTCGTCTGCCAGCACGGCCTGGATGTCGACCGGGCTGGGCTCGCCGCCCTTCTTCAGCAAGTACACGCCGCGACACATCATCTCGCGCCCGTCGACCAGGGTCGGAAAATCCCAGTAGTAGCCCGGCAGCTCTCGCCGCGTCACGTCGAACAGGATCAGATCGCGCGGAAGATCGCCGTCCACGTGCTCGGTGTCGAGCTCCAATGCCTGGGCCAGATACCGCGTGGCAACGAATCCGAGACGCTTGCGTACGACGCTCCCCACGCCGTCCGCGCCAACCAGCACGCGAGCCCTCAGTCGCCCCTCGGAGGTCTCGAGCTCGAAGCCGTCGTGGGTGCGCCAGAACGCCCCCAGGGCGCAGCCCTCCAGGATCGACACTCCGCGAGCCCGGGCTTGCCGCGCGAGTTCGTGATCGAACTGCTTGCGGCGCACGACGCGCCCGATGTCCGGCTCGCGCCCGATCAGCTGCCCCTCGCCGCAACGAAACGCGATGCCATGAAACGGCACGCTGGGCACCTCGACCGTGACGTCGATGCTCTTCAGCAGCTTGTCGGCGCGGGCCCCAACCCCACCGGCGCAGAATTTTTCGCGCGGATACTTCGCCTTCTCGAGCACCGCGATGCGGTCGGTGAGATCCGGACGCTGGTGCGCGAGAAAGAGGGCCGTGGAGATCCCGGCTGGGCCTCCACCCACGATCACGACTTCGAACTGCTTCAAGCGGGTCTGGCTTACACCATGGGAGCCGTCGTCGCTACACTCCGTTCATGGCGTACTTTCGCTGGCTCGAGGGCGAGATGGAAGGCCACCTGATCGCGACCGACGAGGCCGACGCCCGGCGCCAGCTCGACGAACCAGACGACGCCATTCTGAAGCTCGCGCGCCTGGACGGTCCCCACGACGGAGTCGACTTCCGGGAGGCCGACGCGGTCCTGGGTGACTCCCACGCAGCGTGGCTCGCTCAACGTCGGCTCGGCGTGAGCCTCACGGAAACACCCAATCAGCGCAGCTCTCACCTCGGTGGCACGCCGCGCCTGGACGCCGAGCAAGCCTGGCCGGGCGGAGACGTGCCGCTTCCGCTGCTCCTCGAGCTGGAGCTGGCGGAGCTGGATGCCGACGTCGGGGGGACCGACCTGGGGCTGCCCAAGGAAGGGACCCTTGCGCTCTTCATCGATCCCGAGCGCACGAGCCCCGCATTCGCCGTGCGTTACACGTCGATGGGCGCGGAGCCGCGCAGCGCGCCTCCCGGTTGCCCCGAGCTTCCCAGACGGAGCCTCGTTGGAGGGCTGGAGCTCACCTCACCCCATCCCGAGGATCCAGCGTTGATCGAGCTGCTTGGCGATGACCCCGAGCTGCTGGACTCCTACGCCGCGTTCTACGCAGAGTTCGCCACGGGCGGCCACTGCTTCTTGGGTCACCGTCGTGGGTTCGGCGGGCGCGACGCACTCGAGGACGGCCTCATCCCGCTACTTCAAATCCGCAGGGATTCAGGCTGGTGCGGCGAAACGGCTGACGAGCGCTACCTGATCCTGCTGATCTCGGAAGCGGACCTCGCGGCGCTGGACTTCAGTCGCTGCAGACTGGTGCTCCAGCTGGACTGACAAACGCCGAACGGCCCGGGGCCGAAGCTCCGAGCCGCTCTGCGTCTGGACGTGGAAGGAACTCAGTTGGTCTCTTCGAACTCGGCGTCGATGACGTCGCCCTTGTTCTTCTTGGCGTCGCCGCCCGCGTCCGCGCCGGGTACGCCCGCAGCTCCGGGTTGGCCACCCGCACCCTCGTAGAGCTTGGCAGCCATCTCGTGCGCTGCGCTCTGCAGCTCGGTGAGCACGCTCTGCACCTTCTCGTCGTCCTGCTTCTCGAGCGCCTCTCGCCCATCGCGCATCAGCCCCTCGATCTTGCTGGTGTCGAAGCCTTCGAGCTTGTCCTTGTTGTCAGCCAGCTGCTTCTCGAGGTTGTAGATGGTGTTGTCCAGCTGGTTGCGACGCTCGACCTGTTCACGGCGGGCCTTGTCCTCGGCCTCGTGCTTGGCCGCGTCGTCGACCATCTTGCTGATCTCGCTGTCGTTGAGACCGCTGTTGGCCTCGATGGTGATGCGCTGATCCTTGCCGGTGGCCGTGTCACGCGCCGCGACCGAGAGGATGCCGTTGGCATCGATGTCGAAGGTGACTTCGACCTTCGGCATGCCACGTGGTGCCGCGGGGATCCCGTCGAGGTGGAACTTGCCGAGGGTGCGGTTCTGCGACGCCTGGGCGCGCTCACCCTGCAGCACGTGGATCTCCACCGAGGGCTGGTTGTCCGCGGCGGTCGAGTAGATCTCCTTCTTCTGCGTGGGGATGGTGGTGTTGCGCGGGATCATCACCGTCATCACG
>JAGQIY010000537.1 GCA_020430865.1 Myxococcales bacterium | reverse complement strand
CGACGCGGGCGCGCTCGCCGGATCGCGGCGGCACGCTGGCCCCCCGCAGTCGCCGCGAGCGCACCTGCGTCGCTCCGCTCGCGCCGTACTCGAGCCTCGGGGTCGCTATGCCCGCGCTCACGAAGGCTGAGCGAGGAGCGCCCTGCGCGAGACCCTCCATGTGAGCGCGGGCCGGCGACCCCTCGGCTGGTTCGTAGGGGGGCGCCTGGCGTGCCGCGCTCACGAAGGCTGAGCGAACCCTCCACGTGAGCGCGGGCCGGCGACCCCTCGGCTGGTTCGTCGCGTCTGTCAAGCGACAGCAAGACCTGACCCCCTTGCGCCAGCAAAACTGACCCCCTCCTTCTCGTTGCTGATTCAGGCGTGCTGCGTCGGCGACTTGCCGAACAGCCCCGCCTTGCGCTTCTGCTTGAGGCGATAGCTCTCGCCTCTCACGACCAGCGTGTGGCTGCGGTGGAGAAGCCGGTCGAGGATCGCCGCTGCCACCACGTCGTCGCCGAAGACGGTGCCCCACTGGGTCACGAGCTGGTTCGTCGTGATCAGCGTGCTACCGCGCTCGTAGCGGCGGTTGACGACCTGGAAGAACAGGTGCGCGCTGCGTCGCTCGAAGGGCAGATATCCCAGCTCGTCGACGATCAGCAGCTTCGGCTTGGCCAGGATCGTCAGCCGCTCTGCGAGCCGCCCCTCGCTCTCGGCCTTCGCGAGCACGGCCAGCAGCGCCGTCGCCGTCGTGAACTGCACGGGCACCATCCCGGCCTCGACCACGGCTCGCCCGATCGCGATCGCCAGGTGGGTCTTGCCCACTCCGGGCGGCCCGAAGATCAGCACGTTCTCGGCCTGGCTCACGAAGCGACCCGTAGCGAGCTCGCGGACGAGCCGCTGGTCGATCGAGGGCTGGGCCTTGAAGTCGAAGTCGTCGAGGGTTCGCACCGCTGGGAAGTGGGCGATCTTGTGGCCCATCAGGACGCCCTTGAGCTTTCGCTGGGCCAGCTCCTCGGCCAGGAACTTGTCGAGGAACTCGAGGTAGGTCGGCTCGCTCCTGGCGGCTTCGTTGAGCACCGCGTCGAGGCGCTCCGCCGAGTAGCGCAGGCGAAGGCGCAAGAGGCTGTCGACGACCCTGGCGTGCAAGAGGTCGCTCACGACGCCTCCGCGACGATCACGGCCAGGTAGTCGTCGAGCGAGATCCCGAGCTCGCCCAGGCGCGAGCAGGGCTCGGGGACCTCGGTGCTCTCTGCGTCCGTCCTCCGCCACAGCCCGTCGAAGTGAGCAGGGTCACGGACGATCGAGTGCGGCTCCTTCGATCGCGCGTGAGTCGCCACGAGCGTCGCCCCTGGCCCCGCGAACACCCGCACGGTCGTCTCCCCGACCAGGACCTCGACCCGCGCGCGAACGAGTCCGTGCGGCACGCTGTAGCGGATCGTGTCGACGTCGACCAGCGCGTCGTTCGAGACGACCCGCTTCAGCCGCTGCTCCCTCGCCGGCAACGGCCGCGCCGGAAGGGGCCGAAGAGCGGCTTGTTCCTCGCGCAGGAACCGCGCGATCGGCTCCTCGTGCATGGTGCCGTGGACGCGTCGATCGGCCTCCTCGATCCAGCAAGCGAGGTGCTGCTCGAGCGCGGCGAAGGACGCGAACGAGCGGCCGGCCAGGCCGTTCCGCTTCACGTACTTCACGCCGCCCTCGGTCTTGCCCTTCGTCCGCGCCCGGTAGGGACGGCAGGCGCGGGGCTCGACGTCCCAGTCGCGGCAGAACTGGACGTAGGCGGGGTGGAACGTGACCGTCTGAGCGACGCGGTCGTGCGCGACGACCAGCGCCTTGGCGTTGTCGCCGAGCACGGTCCGGGGCACGCCTCCGAAGTGCCGGAACGCCTGAGCGATCCCCTCTCGCCAGTCGTCCCCGCGCTGCCGTAGGAACGGCTTTACGAAGATCCGCCGGGAGTAGCCCAGCACCGCTACGAGCAGGTGGATCCTGGTCGCCACGCCAGCGATCTCCACGGTCTTCTCTCCGAAGTCGATCTGCATCTGGTGCCCAGGCGCCGTTTCGAAGCGCACGCTGGCCACCTCCGTCGCGCGGACCTGCCGACGCCGCTGCTCGACTGCTCGCTGCACTGTCCGAACGCTGGCCTCGATCCCCTTCGCCGCGAGCAAGTCGCGAACGACAACCGCGTTCCCCTCAGCGGCCGTGTCGAACAGGCGAACAGCCTCGGCGCTCGCCGGATCGTCCAGCCGTCGGGCCCCCGGCCGGACCTGGACCTCGGCCGCCTCACCCAGCCGCAGGTAGCGCCTCACCGTGTTCCGAGCGATCCCGAGCTCTCTCGCGATCGCCTTCGTCCCCCAGCCCATGCCTTCGAGCTCACGCACCTGCCGCACGACCTCGGGCTCGATCACCGGCACCTCCGCGGGAGGCGCCTTACCCATGACCTCAGACATACCTACTCCTTCTGGCTGCGAAGGAGGGGGTCAGGATTACTGACGCGAGGGGGTCATTTTCCGTGTCGCCCTACAGCGTCGGGCGGGCGCGTGGCGTGTTCGCGCTCACGTCGGCGAGGAGCGCTCTGCGCGAGACCCTGCACGTGAACGGGGGTCGAGGACGCT
>JAGQIY010000536.1 GCA_020430865.1 Myxococcales bacterium | reverse complement strand
TCGGCTTGCTGAAGGAGCTGTTCACGGTGCGTGGCGCCGGCACGTTGGTGAAGCGCGGGTCGCAGATCCAGCGCTTCGCGGGCTACGACGACCTCGATCGCCAGCGCCTGAACGGCTTGCTGGAGGCCGCCTTCAACAAGTGCTTGCTCCCGAGCTTCTTCGAGCGCGCCCCCCTGGCGGTGTTTCTCGAAGCAAACTACCGAGGCGCCGCGATCGTCGAGCCTGGCGCAGGCGCTGCCTTTCTCACGAAGTTCGTGGTCGGCCCAGTCGCACAGGGCGAAGGCATGGGACGCGACCTCTGGGAGGCGCTGAAGCGAGATCAGCCCCGCTTCTACTGGCGAGCCAAGCCAGGCAATCCTATCGCCGGCTGGTACGCCGACAACTGCGACGGACTCGTGCGCCTCCCCGAGTGGACCGTGTACTGGCGCGGGCTTGCGCCGCAGGAGGTGCCGACGGTGATCGAAGACGCCCTGACGCGACGCGAAGACTTCGCCCCCCAGCCACCGCCTGCGCGGAGTGATTCAGCGTCCGGCTGATGCCGTAGCGTCTCCCGGACAGGGCGGAACCATCCCCACCGAGCGCGCTGGAATGCCGCACCAACCAGCGCAGACATTCCCCAGCGCGGGTGCTAGAAGCTAGCGCTTCCGTGGCCTACGTCATCATCCTGTTCAGCATCGCCGCAGTCGCGATTGGGGGCTACCTGTTCCTCGTGTTCCGTGAGGTTCCAGGAGCGGTCGAAGAGCGCCTGGGCGAGTACGAGGATCTGCCCCAGGACATCGGGGAGTGGGTGCGCGACACCCAGAGCGACCAGGCGAGGCGCGCCGAGGCCGAGGGCCTTTTCCGCGAGGTTCGCGTGCTGCTGACCCAGGGCGGAACCTTCAAGGGACAGCGCCTGGTGCGCCAAGCCCGCTACCGGGATCTCGAGACGAACAAGATCGCTCGTGTCGAACCCGACGAAGAGCTCAAGCGCAAGCGCGTGAAGAAGTAGCGCGGCCCAGCCGTTTCCTTATGGGAATAAGCCGCACTAGCCGAGCTCGATCGCGCTCCACAGCGCTCCGTCGAGGTCGTCGAAGTCGCCCTTGCTTCGCACGGCCGAGGGAGGCTCTTCCACGATCTGCACCAACGGCGTTCGCTCGGGCATCTGCAGACCGGTTTGGTCGTAGATGGAAACCAGCGTGATCTCGTCCGGCTCGCCCCAGCTCTCGACGTCGTTTCCCACCGCGGGCTCCAGCAACGCCTCGGGCGCCGCGTCGGCACATCGCTGAACACCGGACTCGCACCCGCCGTCGCTCAGCGTGTCCGGAGCGATGTCCACCCAACGTCGCGTGGAGAGGTTGGCCTGTGAGTCGCGCGCCTCGTTCATGATGCCTTCAAACGCATGAGCCTCGCGGAGGCTTTCAGCCGATTGCGGTTTGTTCCTGGCCTGCTGGGCGTCTCGAGGTGGTCCACGACCGAGTGAGTGCCCCTGAAGGCGAAATGCGGCTCACTTCGGCCCCGTGAGGAAGGCCGCGCCCCCAGAGACGTAGTACGCGCACGCTCGTCCCGCGGATCGGGCGAGCACGGAAAGCGAGCACCTGCGCCGGGCGGCGGAGTCAGTCCGCGGAGCCGAGATCCAGCTCGATCACGGTCCAGTCCTTGAGCCGTCCCGACAGCCTGGCGCCCAGAGTGACGAACCACATCTGCACGCCGTACTTCGCCTTGAGCGCATCGTAGACCGCGTCCACCCGCTTGGAGTCGCTCACGATCTCCCCACGACCCTCGTACCATGTCGGCGATTTCCCAACGCCGCCTCGCGCGTCACACGCGGCCACTCGCACCTTGGGATTTCGCCGCAGGCGCTTGACCTTGTAGCTCTTGCCGTTGGTGAAGACTCCCAGCTTGTCCCTCACGTTGACGAACCAGACCGGCGTCTTCACCCCGTTCCCATCGCGCTTGAAGGTCTCTACGTTGATGTAGCGCTCGCTGCGCAGGGATTCGTGGGGCTGCATGACGACTGGCCAGAGCATGGGTGCGGTGCATCCAAACCACAAGCCGCAAACCGTCATCCCGCGCTCGCTGCTGCTCCGCGTGCCCTCGTCGGCGAGCCGCGCAGGAACTCCTCGGGAATGAGGGCGCCTGAGGCGGTACGGAGCCAGCGAGGCATCGCCCCAGCTCACCGGGCCGGGGTCGACCCACAATTTACCGCGCGGCAACGGCGCAGGCGACTCCCCTCGGTAGGATCATCGCGGGCAGCGAGTCGTCGGGCCCACGGAGGGCTGCTACTCGTCCATCCAGCCGTCAGCCAGCGCCTCGAACTCCCGCTCCACCTTCAGGCGACGCTCCGACTCCAGCAGAATCCGGTAGGCGTCCGCTTCTTCCTGAGTCACCGCGGCCATGCGCTGAGTGCTCTGAGTCGGGGCGGGAGGGGGA
The DNA here is from genome assembly GCA_020430865.1 of Myxococcales bacterium. Next base: position 2,189 of record JAGQIY010000536.1, on the reverse strand, counting down.
TCGCTGCGACGCGCCGCTTGTGGAATCACCACAGCGCGAACGCGGACGGTGGGGTTCCGAGCGTGCGCCATACTGTCATGATTCTGACGGGCCGGACGACCGATCGCAAGCTGGGTCAGGTGTTCAGGTGCAGAACGAGGCGGGTCGCGTTTCCATGGTGGAAAGCTGACTCCCCTCACCCCCGAATCCCCGGTCGGAGAACCATCGCGGAAACGATGTGGGAGAGGCGCGCGGATGTGTGTGTACCCGCCACACGTCGCTCGCTCGACATACAACTGCACCACCGGGCGACACGTTGGTCGAACGATGAAATGCCACGCGCCGCGGGAGCGAATTGCCCACGCGGCGCGTGACTCCTGGGGCTCGGCGCTCAGCGACCGAGAGCTTCCGCGCGGTTCACGATGCGCGGGGTCAGGAAGATGACCAGCTCGCCTCGAGTATCGCTCGCTCGACGCCGCTGGAAGAGCAAGCCGATGAGCGGGATGTCACCGAAGAACGGGACCTGATCGAGGTTGCGGCCGGTGTTGCGGGTGAAGATGCCGCCGATCACCGCCGTGTGGCCGTCCATGACCAGCAGGTCGGTCTCGGCCTCACGCTTCAGGATGGTCGGGTCGCCGCGAGGCGAGGTCTGGTTGAAGTCCGGCTCATCGCGGTTGATCTTCACGTGCATGCTGACGCTGCCGTCGGCCGTGACGTGAGGCTTCACCAGCAGCTGGAGCTTCGCTTCCTGGAACGTCGTCTGCACACCCTGCGCGCTGATCTGCGAGAACGGGATCAACGTACCCTGGCTGATGCGCGCCTCGCGGTTGTCCAGGGTCAAGATGCGCGGACTCGAGAGGATTCGCAGCATGCCGCTCGACTCTGCGGCGGACAGACGCACGGCGAGGTTGATGGTGTTGTCGATGGAGCCGAAGGTCAGGCCAAGCGCGCCGCCGGTCCCGGTACCGACCGTGGCTGGCAGGTTGACCGCGAAGTTCGGGTTCTGAACGTTGCGCTGGAAGGGCGACAGACCAGCGGTGGGTGTATCGGTGTCACTTGCACCACCAACGACACCCACGCGGTTCGGGAAGGCGAGCCCGGTGGGGTTGCCCGTCGCCGCGGAGAACGACCCATCACCGCCCCACTGGATACCAACGTCTCGCAGGTATCGACTCGTGGCTTCCACGATGCGGGCCTCGACCAGCACCTGAGGTGTCTGAGTATCGAGAGAGCGAGTGAGCTCCTCGATCTGGTTCAGGTTCCCCGCCACGTCACGCACGATCATCACGTTGGTGCGCTCGTCGACGGCGATGCTCCCACGCTCCGAGAGCAGCTCTCGAGCACGTGCCTGGAGCTCTCCCGCCTGGGCGTAGCTCACGGGGATCAGTCGCGTCTCGAGCGGCTCCAGCTTCGCCATCTGGATGCGACGCTGGATCTCCATGTCGCGCTCTTTCTCCAGATCGGCGAGCGGCGCGACGCGGATCATGTTGCCCTGGCGCACCATCCCGAGACTCTTTGCCTGGAGGACCACGCTCATCGCCTGATCCCAGGGCACGTTCCTCATGCGGATGGTCACGGTGCCGCTGACGTTGTCCGCGACCACCACGTTGACTCGACCCACGTCGGCCAGCAGTCGGAGCGCGTCGTGCACGTCCGCGTCCTTCAAGTCGAGATCGATGCGGCGACCTCGGAACGCCGTGCGGCGCTCCTGCCCAGCGATCGCCGGCGAGAAGGCGCCGGCCTGATCCGCATCCTCGGCGTGCTCGACCGCTGCGGTGTCATCCTCGTCAGCTAGCTCGTCGAAGTCCGTGCCGATGCGCGGCAAGCCTTCGGTCAGAGTGTCGACGTGGAGCGTACGGGACTTCCTTGCGGCACCGCCGTCACGGGCCACTCCGGTCATGCTCGAGGGCAGCTTGCCCGGCTCGTAGAAGCTCCACACGATGGAGTCGCCGCGGCGAGTGACGTTGCCCTGCGCCTTCGGGTCGCTCTCGACCTCCAGGATGATGGTGTGCTTGTCCTTGCCCGAGGCGTAGCTCGCAACGGACGAGACGAGACCGTTGAAGGCGGAGGTATCCAGGCGCCGCTGCAGGCCATCGGGGAGCTTCGCTCCCTTGATGACCAGGGTGCTCTTGCCCCCCTTGGAGCTCGACTGCTGGAACTCGGCGTCACCAGAGACGCGGATCACCACCTCGTCTCGCAGCGACTCGTGG
>JAGQIY010000535.1 GCA_020430865.1 Myxococcales bacterium | reverse complement strand
CTGCGTGATCAGTCGGGTGTTGTCACCCTTGTAGGCGATCGCGTAGGCAGCGTCCCTTGCGGCGATCGACACCGGCAGCGGACCATAGGCCTGTGGGCTGCCTACGTTCGTGAAGCTGCCCGCCCATGCCCCACCGCTGTAGTCGGCGGAGTAGTACTTGAAATCGTCCCCGTGGAACACCAGGCGATGGGTGCCGTTGGCGGTGGTGGTCGCGGCGGGGGTCGCCCGGGTAGTCCCGCTGCCCACGTCCGCAGGTGAAGTCCAGTTCCCCGCGGTATCGACCGTCATGTAACGCAGCTTGTTGCCCGTGGCACGCATGACGACCAGGCCACCGAGCCTTCCGGCGGTCACCGCGCACCCGCTCTCCGTCTCTTGCGCGAGGCTCTCGGTGACCCAGCCAGCCCCCAGATTGACGCCACGGATCGCGATCGATCCGGTGAGGCCCGTGACGACCAGTCCCTCCGTGGGAGCAGTTCCTCCGCTACCCGCCGTTCCACTGGTTCCACCCGCAGCGCTTCCTCCGGAGCCTCCCGCAGCTCCGCCGCTGCCCGAGGCTCCGCCACTGCCTGCGGCTCCCCCGCTCGCCCCGGCTCCTCCCGCGGCGCTCCCGCTGGTCCCACCAGCAGCGGCGGCACCTGCGGTTCCACCCGTCCCGCCACCGGCTCCAGCAGCGCCAGCACTACCACCCTGGCCAGCGCCTGCTTGGCCGCCGCTTCCGCCCACGCCGGACTGCCCGCCCGTTCCGCCTCCGGTGGTCCCACCCTGGCCGGCGTTCTGGTCGTCCTCGATGTCACCGCTGGCGGCACAGCCCCAGCTCACGAGCCCCAGCGCCACCACGACCCACGCTGACCTAGTCCCCATGGGATGAGAGGTTAGCGCCAAAGCCCATGGTTTCCTCGGGAATTCGCGCTCGTGACCCCGCCCAGACTACTCTCCGCCAAAGCTCGGCCGGCGCTTCTCCAGGAACGCCGCCACGCCCTCGGCGTAGTCTCGGCTCACGAAGCAAGCATCTACGAGTGCCTGAGCCCGCACCAGCTGCGCGGTGTCCCCCGACGAGAGCGCCCGGATCCCGCTCTTCACGGCGCGCAGCGTCAGCGGAGCGTTCTCACAGATCCTGCGCGCCACGTCTGCGACGTGAGCGTCGAGGTCGGCCTTGGGCAATACGTGAGAGACCAGCCCCAGACGCTGAGCCTCCGGCGCCTCGAATTGCCGCGCGGTAAAGAAGAGCTCCTTCAAGGTCGCAGGAGGCAGCACCCGCAGCGCGTTCTGGAGATTGGTCAGGCCGTAGCCAATACCGAGGCGGCCCGGGGGCAAGGCGAAGCGCGCGTCCTCCGCGGCGTAGCGGATGTCCGTGCAGAGCGCGATCGCCAGGCCACCCCCTACACAGAACCCGTGGATGCAGCTCAGCACCGGCATCTCGAGCTCGAGCAACGCCGCGAAGGCTGCGTCCGTCGTTTGGTCGTAGGCGCGGGCCAGCCCTGGATCCGCGCGTAGCTGCTGGAACTCGCTGATATCAGCACCGCTCACGAAGGCCTCTTCCCCCGCTCCCCGCAGCACCACGCAGCGGACATCACGAGCTGCCTGGAGCTCGCGAGCAGCTCGCGCGAGTTCTCGCCACATGCTCTGGTTCATGGCGTTGCGCTTGGCGAGCTGGTCCAGGATCACCCACGCGACGTGCCCTTGCTGATCGACGCGCACCTCACTCATGACACCAACATCTCCCGCGTGGCGCCCGGCGGTCAACCGCGGAGCGGCGGTTGGCACTGGGGGCTCACGTTCTGCACCGGCAGACCCCGGTGCGCCTCAACGACGCCAGCCGAGCCGCTCAGAGTAGCGGCTGAATCAAGAACGTGCCGACCACCGGTGCGTGGTCGCTCACGTCTGCCAGG
>JAGQIY010000534.1 GCA_020430865.1 Myxococcales bacterium | reverse complement strand
ATACCGGCAATCGCCGTGCAGGGAAAGAGTGTAGAGGGAGCCTGGTTGGCTGCGCGTCACAGAAGGGAATTGTGGCATCAGAGCAGACTCACGAGGTGTTGCTTGATGGACTGCCGGGTTTCGTCGTCGGGCGCCAGATTCAGCGCGCGCTCCCAGGTTTCCGTGGCCTTGTTGCGGAATCCAGCCTTCTGGTACAGCACCGCGAGGTTCTTGACGGCCGGAAAGTGGCGGGAGTTTATCTCCACCGCGGTCTCCAGTTCGCTGATGGCCTCGTACACCTGACCCTTCTTGCCGTACAGCAGCCCCAGGTGGAAATGTAGGCGATACGCCAGAGGATCGATGCTGATCCCCCGCTTGAGGTGCCCCATTGCCTCGTCGATCCGGCCGGCCTTGTAGGCCGAAACCCCGGCGTTGAGCTCTCGCTCGGCCTCGGCGGAGATCTGCTGGGGATCCTTTGCCTCTTCACGCCCGGCCAGGGCGCTCTCCACGGCGGCTGTGACGTCCGCGATACGGAATGGTTTTTCAATATAGAATTCCACGCCGCAGGACTGACGCAGGTCTTCTGCGTAGCGCCAGCCCCGATACACCGCGCTGATCATCACGATGGGGATCTCGCCGTAGCGCTTGCTGCCCTTGATACGACGCGCGATCTCGAAGCCGTGCACCTCGGGCAGCATCGCATCCAGGATGATCAGATCCGGGCGGTGCTCCTTCACCATGCGTAGCGCGGAGAGCCCACGGTCGACCTCGAGCACGCGGTAGCCGCGGTTGGAGAGCAGCTTGACCAGCATGCGACGGATCTCCGCCTCGTCGTCCACGACGAGGACGGTCTTCGCGTTGGGGGACGACGCGGGGCCGTCCTCGGGGATGTCGGTGACGACGCTGAGTTCCTTGGACACATCCCCGAAATCATCGTCCTCGACTTCGTCGACCTGCGACGCGCGCCCCACCGCATCATCCATGACGACGCCGGCTTGGTCCTTGGGAGGCGGAATCGACTCGGGTTCGGTCAGGGAGAGTGGTCCCTCCGGAAACTCCTCGACGGAGTCGAGGGGTGTCCCGTCTGGCGAGAGGCCGATGCGTGAGAGCACCTCGGGCGGACACTTCGGCCCGATGTAGAAGTCCTCCCCCCGCGCCTTCCGGGTGTAAGCATCCTCGATCACGCGTGCGAGGCTCTGCTCCAGCGCGACATACGGATACACCTTCTTCCCGGTGACGAACTCCAGCTCATCGACCACCTTCTTCTCACCAGGGTTCGCCATGGCGATGAAGAGCCGATCGTTGCGCACGAGTACGGGTAGGATCAGGTGCTTCTCGGCGATCTCACGGGGCAGCAGATCCAGGTCATCGAGGCGCAGGCAGAGCTGGCTCAAGTCGATGCCTGGGATACCGTGCTGCTCGCTCAGCGCCTTGAGCGCCGCGACGTCGTCGATCGTGCCTCGCTCCGCGAGTCGCGACGCCAGACGACCGCCACCGCTCCCACGTTCAGCGAGCGCCTTCTCCAGCTCCTCCGGTGAGAGAGCCCGCTGCTGGAGCAAAATGCGGCCGATTTGCTTCTTGCTCATCGCCGGTCGAGATTATTCCATGAGTTGCCCCTGTCGGGGTACTTCAAACATTTCAAGGCTATATGCGCGACGCCGAGGCTCCCCGTTCGAGCCGCGACAGCGTGTCGGAGGCGAAGCGCTCGTAGGTCCCCGCGAGCACCGCGTCACGCGCGCGCGCCACGAGTTGCTGGTAGAAGTACACATTGTGCAGCGACATCAGCCGATGTCCCAAGATCTCGTGTGCTTGGTACAGATGACGCAGATAAGCCCGGGAGAATCCACCGGAACACGCGGCGCAGCCGCACTCGGGATCGATGGGCCCGAGATCGTTCGCGTGCCGAGCGTGCTTGATGACCAGCTTTCCGTCCCAGGTGAAGAGCTGCCCGTTTCGGGCATTTCGTGTCGGTAGCACGCAATCGAAGACATCCACGCCACAGCCGATGCCGATCACCAGATCCTTCGGGGTCCCCACCCCCATCAGGTAGCGGGGTCGCAGGGGGTCCACGTGAGGCACGATCTGCCGCAGCGCGACATGCATCGCCTCGGGCGCTTCGCCGACGCTGAAGCCCCCGAGCGCCAGGCCGTCCACCTCGAGCTCTGCCAGGCGACGCGCATGGCTCAGCCGCAGGTCGGGGTCCAGGCCGCCCTGGACGATGGCAAACAGCGCCTGGTCCTTGCGCTTTGCCGCGAGGCAACGTTCCGCCCAGCGCGTCGTGCGCTCCACCGCGCTCTCCAGCTCCTCCCTCGGACACCCGGCAGGAGGGCAGACGTCGAGCTGCATGGCTATGTCGGATCCCAGCAGGCCTTGCACCCGCATCGACTCCTCGGGGGAGAGCAAGCGACGGGAGCCATCCAGGTGCGACTGGAAAGCGAAGCCGTCCTCCGTCAGCTTGCAGCGTTCGGCCAAGCTGAACGCCTGGAACCCGCCGCTGTCGGTCGCGATGGCGTGGGGCCAGCGCGAGAAGCCGTGGAGGCCGCCGTGCTGATCCACGACCTCGGGGCCGGGGCGCAACCACAGGTGGTAGGTGTTGGAGATCAGCATGCGCGCGCCGGTCGCCGAGACCTCCTCCGGGCTGAGCGCCTTGACCGTGGCCTGCGTGCCAACGGGCATGAAGGCGGGAGTCGGCACCAGCCCATGGGGCGTAACGATGACGCCAGCCCGCGCGTCGCCGTCGCTTTTTTCCACAGAGAATTCAAGCATCAGATCAGCCTCCGCGGGATCCACATCGCGTCACCATAGGAGAGGAAGCGATAGCCGCGCTCGAGCGCGACTCGGTAGCTCTCCAACAGCTTGTCCCGCCCCACCAGGGCGCTGACCAAAGCCAGCAAGGTGCTCCTGGGCAGATGGAAGTTCGTCAGCAACCCATCGACCGCACGGAAACGATACCCGGGCTGAATCAGGAGCCGGGTCTCGCCCCGGAAGGGCTGCATTTCTCCCTTCGCCGCCGCGGACTCCAGCGCTCGCACGACCGTCGTCCCGACTGCGATGACGGGCCGACCCGCGGCTCGAGCAGCGTTGACACGCTCGCATAGAGACTCGCCGACCTCGACGTACTCCGAGTGCATCGGGTGCTCATCGAGGTCCTCCGTCGCCACCGGTCGAAACGTCCCGATCCCGACATGGAGCGTGAGCGTTCGAACGTCCACGCCGCGCGCGCGCAGGCGCTCGAGCGCGCTCTCGCTGAGGTGAAGGCCCGCGGTCGGCGCAGCGACCGAGCCAAGCTGACGGGCGAAGACCGTCTGATAGCGCTCGCGGTCCGCGGCATCGTCCGCCCGGCGCACGTAGGGAGGCAGCGGGACGTGCCCCTGGCGCTCCAGCCAGTCCTCGACGCCTTGAGGGGTCTGTGCGGCGTCCAGCTCCACCACCAACGTGCCGTCACTCGCCCGCTCGCGCACCACCACCCTCGCGTCGCCGATCGACACCTGCGTCCCCGGACGCAGCGGCTTGTTTGCGCGACCCAGCGCCGACCAGCGCTTCCGTGTGGCGTCCAGCGGGTAGAGCAGAAAGACCTCGACCTTGCCTCGACCAGGCAGCCGCTCGCCGAGCAGACGCGCGCGGCGGACACGGGTGTCGTTCAGGACGAGCAGCGCCTCGGCGGGCACCAACTCGGCGAAATCTCGAGCTTCGCGGTCGATCAGCGCGGCTCCGACTTCGAGCATGCGCGCCCCACCGCGCTCGACGGAGGGGCGCTGCGCGATGGCCGCTTCGGGCAAGTCGTAGTCGAAGAGCTCGGTACGCACGGGAGCGGCGGTGTAGCCCTCTGTACAGGTCGAAGCCAGCGATTATCTGCGGCTCCGCGCGGTGGACTCGGCCATGCTGGGACGTCCCTCACCCCCGAGAACGGACGCTGGAGCGTCAGCTCCGGCTGTCGAAGGAGATCCCGAGGCGCGTCATCTTCCGCCACAGCGTCGTTGGACTGATGCCGAGCATGTCAGCAGCGCGCTCGCGGTTGCCATCGCAGCTCCTGAGCGCGTTCTCCACCGCGTCGCGCTCCGCCGCATCCACCAGGTCTGCGAGGGTCTTGCCCGTCGTCGTGGAGGTCTTGCTCGGCGCCTGGGGCAGGATATCGTCGACGCTGATCAGGCCGCCACCGGCCAGAGCGACGGCCTGCTCGACCATGTTCTCCAGCTCGCGCACGTTCCCGGGAAAGTCGTACTGCTGCAGGCGCTCCATCACGCCCTCCCCGAGCTTCGTCCGCGTCTTCATCTTGCGGTTGTACTTGTCGAGGAAGAACTGCACCAACAAGGGCACGTCCTCCTGGCGCTCGCGCATTGGGGGCAGGTGGAAGCGCGCCACGTTCAACCGGTAGTAAAGATCCTTGCGGAAGCTCTTCTCCTCGACGGCCTGCACCAGATCCACGTTGGTCGCCGCGATAATCCGCACGTCGACCTTGATGCCGCGGTTCTCGCCGATGCGTCGCACCTCTCCGTCCTGGATGGCGCGAAGCAACTTGGCCTGAAAGGTCATCGCCGTCTCGGCGATCTCGTCGAAGAAGAAGGTCCCGCCGTCGGCCTCCTCGAACAGGCCTCTCCTCGCGGTAACGGCTCCCGTGAAGGCGCCACGCGCGTGACCGAACAGCTCGCTCTCCAGCAACGTCTCGGTGATCGCGGCGCAGTTGACGATCACGAAGGGCTTGTCGGCGCGGCGGCTGTTCGCGTGCACCGCTCGAGCGACCAGCTCCTTGCCCGTCCCGCTCTCGCCAGTGATCAGCACCGTCGCGTCCGTCGGCGCGATTTTCACCACGCGCCCGAGCACGTCACGTACGGCTTGAGAGCGCCCGATGATGTTCTCGAAGTGGTACTTCTCGCGGAACTCCTGGGCGAACAGCTGGACCTGACCGTGCAGGCGCCGACTCTCGAGCGCCTTCTGCACCTTCACGATCAGCTCCTGCTCGGTGAACGGCTTCTGGATGTAGTCGAAGGCGCCGAGTCGCATGGCCTCCACCGCGCTCTCGATGGTGCCGTACGCAGTCATCACGATCACCTCGGTGATCGGTTGCTCTTGCTTGATGTGGCGCAGGACGTCGATGCCGTCCTTCTCCCCCATGCGCAGATCGGTGAGCACGACGTCATAGGCGCCGCTCGCCCCCATGTCGCACGCCTTCTCCCCGTCTTCGGCCTCGTCCACGTCGTGGCCGCCACCACGCAGCATCATCGCGAGGGTGGTGCGCATGTTGCGCTGATCATCTACGACCAGGATTTTGCCCACGTTGTCCTACGGCTCTCTCGCGCGCTCGACGTCTCGCGAGCAATCTTCGTGACGGACCCGCCCGGCTAGAGCGACTCCCCGACCCTCGCAGTATTCCCTACCATCGCCCACTGGCACTGAGCAATGCACCTTGATCGCTCCAGGTCACATCCACCGGCAAGCTACGTCGCGCGCGGTCTCCAGCGTGAGGGCTGGACGAGCCCGCCTTCAGGTCCTGAACCAAGAAGAACGTGCCGACGCCGAGCCCAACCAGCCCAACACCGAAGCCGATGTTGGTCATCAGCTTGGCGGAGTTGAAGCGGTCCAAATCGTCACGATTGGGGTTGGCGTTGTAGTCCTCCTCGGCGGAGTTGACCTGGAGCCCGAATACGACGCCACCAATCAACCCCAGCGCACCCACGCCATACGCGACGTAGGTCACGGGGCGAATCCCGCCCGCTTCGCCAGGCTTCGTATCCAGCGGCGCGGGGTCCTGCTTGGCTGCTTTGGGTTTGGGTGAGGGTTCGCGCTTGGGGAGCAACGTCGACAAGTCGACGCTGCGCTCGGTCGCGGCAGCGAGCTGGATCACCCGCACCTTCGCGCCGTCCACGTCGACCAAGGTCACGCGGTGCTCCCCCGGAAACAGGTACACGCGATCACCGCCGTGGAACTCCTCGTCATCGATGCGGGCCCTCAGTCCCGGGTTGCCAACCAGCTCGATCAGTCCGAGCTTGGGCGAGATGCGCGTCAGGCGATCGGTGGCGTCGATGCGGTCTTGCTCGGTGGCCTGCTCGAGGTCGAGCACCTTCTGATAGGCGCGAGCCGCGAGCGCGTACTCTCCGGCCTTGTCCCAAGCATCTCCGGCGTTGATGAGGGGGGCCGGGTGCGGCTTGATCTTGAAGGCTTGTTCGAAGCTGTGGGCCGCATCCACATACCGCCCTTCCTTGAATGCCCGCTGAGCGGCGTCGAAGAAGCGGCCCGCGTCGTCCGCGGGGGCCGCGGCATCCGCCGGCTGCGCGCTCACCAGGGCCGGCGCGCCGCCGAGCACCGTGGCGCACACCAGCGCTCGCGCGACGCCCCCACACCATCCCCCACCATAGCCCCTCGACTGTATGCTTCGTGTCATCGGAAACGCTCGGAATCTGGGGCAAATGCTACCATGGCTCGCGATGCTTCGTGGCTTGAAGTTCCCCTCCCGCAAACTCCTCGCTTCGTGCTGTGCGCTCTGCCTTGCGGCGGGCCTGAGCACCGCGTGCTTCAAGACCCTGGATGAGTCGCTGCTCGACGAAGCGTCAGGCGGCACCGGCGCGGGTGCCGCGGGGGGCAGCGGCGCGACTGGCGGCACTGGGGCAACGGGCGGCGGGGGAAGCGGCGGCTCGGGCACCGCAGGCACCGGTGGTGGAGATGCGGGGATCGACGCCGGCGATGCCGGCAGCGACGCGGACGCGGCGATCCCGATCACCGTCGAGCCTTGGGACTCGACGAAGTACCCATCCACGGATCTAGCAGGCGGCGCGACCAACGCGCTGATCAGCGTGGATGGAAGCTTCGTGTACTGGGTTCAGGCGGACGTCTCCGCGCAGACCCTCTCGAAGCATGAGCTGGTGGGAGGCTCGACGACGTCGGCCGGCGGCGAGTCGGTCGATCGCGCGTCTGCGCTCTCGTCCCCGGCCATCGGCTCCTGGATCTTCGTGGGCGTGGGCGTCGGCGCGACCGATGAGGGCCGCCTCGTGCGCTTCGACAAAGTGCCGTCCGGCGCGAACCCCGCGGTAGAGCTGCCCTACGCGTCCTCCACCATCGGGCGCATCACCGACATGACGCTGACCAGCGAGAACCCGCCGCGGCTGATCGTCGTGGCGAAGACCGCTGGCAAG
>JAGQIY010000045.1 GCA_020430865.1 Myxococcales bacterium | reverse complement strand
GGCACCACGCAGCGCTCGAAGCTGCAGAACTCTCCGGCGTTGCAGCACACGGCGCCGCAAGCCTGATCCGCCGTCGCGCAGCACTCGCCGCTGGTGCTGCAGACTCCGCCGTCGCAGTCGTCGTCCGACTTGCAGCCCTTGCCTCCGCCACCGTCACCGATCAGGCCACCCGAGCCGCCGTTGTCGCTGCCACCGCTGCTGCTGCCACCGATGCTGCTCCCCGCGGAACCGCCAAAGCCGAGGCTGCCGCCCGAACCTGCGGTCTCCCCCTCGGACGAGCACGAGCAGCCCGCGAGGTAGAGCGCCATCCCCGACACCGCGAGGGCCCGCCACCCGAGACTCGAGTCGAGCCTTGGTGGATGGTTGAGGAGTCGAGTTCTGAACTTGGGAGCTTGAGCCATGGGACCTCCGGGGGATGACCAGTGTATCACCCCGAAGCAGCGAACTCCGACAGAGAACGGGCGTTGGGTCGACCTGCCGAACCCCTGCCGAACCAGGCGTTTTTTTGCCCGCCGGCTGGTCGGAGGCCCCACCGCTCGGTCTGCCCGAGGGTTCGACGTTCAGTTCCGTGCGGTATCACCGTGTTGAGCGAGGGGCAGCGGAGGCAGCGGGGGTGAGGGAAGACGACCTGAACGGATGCCCGGGAAGCACGGCACCGCCACTGGCGCGCTGCTCGAGGCTCGACGCGCTGAGTCAGACTCAACGATTTCAGGAGCCTGGAGCCATCCGGGAGGCGCTGCGCGGAGCGCTCGCTCATCCAGGGCGAGCAACGATGGGAATTTGTTTGTTCGTGGGGCGATTGAGCGCGAATTAACACGACCGAAACCTGCAGGATTCGGTATAGTAACTCTGGAGTGAGTCACTAATGGAGCTTCGACGTTTCTGGGGTCTGGGGTTGAGCGCGACGCTTGCAGTGATCGCGACGAGTCCACACGTGCTGGCTCAGCCCGCAGAGCCTGCCGAGCCGGTCGAAGGAGCCGGCGGCGCGCCAGCTCCCGCGGAAGTGGAGCTCGACGAGGCGCCAGCACCGCCCCCGGAACCCGAAGTGACCGCTGCTCCGGAAGCGCCACCGACCACCGCACCACAACCTCGGGGAAACGGAGGGCCGCCCTCACCCCCGAACGAGGGAGCCCGAAAGCAGCCCCTGCGCCTGGAGTACCCGCGTGGGAGCTTCAGCTTTGGGTCCTATGGACGAGTGATCGCCGCCGGGGACCTGCGCGGAGGCCGAGGCCGGGACGCCGACATCGTCGCCCACGGCGCGCGCATCGACGAGGGCAGCTACGGCGAGCTCGAGCTGACGCGGGACGACGAATGGGAAGACGGCATCCACTCTCGCGTGGTCTCGACGCTGGCCATCGGCGAGCCGATCTTCCACGACTCGGGCAGCTTCGACGCGACGATTGCCTTGCGGAATTTCTACGTCGAGGAGCGCGGAGTGCTGGACCCAGGGCTGAGCGCCTGGGTTGGATCGCGGATGTACCGCGGTGACGACATCTATCTCCTCGACTTCTGGCCGCTCGACAACCTGAACACCGTGGGCGGCGGGCTGAAGTTCAGCTTCAACGAGGATCGCAGCTTCGTCGCGTGGCACGTCGGCATGAACCTGGTGGACGATCCTTTCCAGCAACAGAGCGTGCTGCGTCCCGCCGCACAGAACCAGCCCGGGACGGACCGCATCCCGTTGCTGGACAGGCCGCGGACGATCTCGAGCTTGAAGCTCAGTCACATCTTCCCCATGGCAGGGAAGGCGGGGCTCAAGGCGGTCCTGTACGGCGAAGTGCACAACTTGCCGAGCGGTGAGCGGGAGCTGGACGACGGTCGACGTGAGGACCTGCCAGGCGACTCGGGCGCCGTCGTCGGCGGTCAAGTGGGGGGCTTCAGCGGAGAGGATGGAACCTTCGCCAACCTCTTCGTGCGCTACGCCACGGGGCTCGCTGCCTACGGAGAGTTCTCGACGCCCGAGGGCACGTCGGAATCCAGCGACGTGTCGGGCGCCCACGAGCTGCTGATCGGTCTGAGCGGCAACTGGGACTCCCGCTGGGCGAGCGTGCTCGTGGGCGGCTACTTCCGCTCATTTCGTGATGCATCGCCGGAGAAGTTTCGCTTCGACAACGTGGACGAGGGGATCTTCGTCGTGCGCCCCCAGGTCTACTTCACGGATCACCTGGGCCTCGCGCTCGAGGGCTCGTATCAAGCGCAGCAGCGCGGGGTGCTGAGCACGGTCGACAACCAGCCACTGATGGCGAGCCTGTGGCGCTTCGGCGTCATGCCCTTCATCTCTCCCGCCGGACGCGGCAGCTTCAAGCGACCTCGCCTACGCTTGATCTACGTACTCACGGGCAGGGACGCGGGGGCGCGCTCCCTGTATCCGAACACCGACCCGTTCGCACGACGCCAGACGGAGCAGTTCTTCGGGGTGGGCGCCGAGTGGTGGTTCAACTCTTCCAGCTACGGGCAGTGACATGACGAGAGAAGCCATGAGGAAATTCAAGTCTGCGACGTCCCTGCGCAAGCTGAGCTGGGTCGGAGCCGTCGCGCTGATCGGTCTCTGCAACGCTGGCTGCATGGACTTCGAGGGACTCGAGGGCGAGCGCGAGATCAGCACTCACGTCGACGACTGGCGTGACGAGGTGATCTACCAGCTGATGGTGGACCGCTTCGCGAACGGAGATCGCGGCAATGACTACCGCGTCGACCTCAGCGCACCGGCTCGCTACCACGGCGGCGACTGGCGCGGCGTCGAGGAGAACCTCGACTACCTGCAGGGGCTGGGGGTGACGGCGCTGTGGATCTCTCCCATCGTGAAGAACGTCGAGACCGACGCCGGAGTGGACGGCTACCACGGCTACTGGGCACAGGACCTGACGCTGCTCAACCCGCACTTCGGCGATCTGGCGAGCCTGCGCCGCATGGTGGACGCGGCGCATGCGCGAGGCATCAAGGTGATCCTCGACATCGTCACCAACCACATGGGACAGCTCTTCTACTACGACATCAACCTGAACGGGCAACCAGACGAACGCGTGGAGGGGAACGGCGCGACCAGTCAGGTGAAGGCGATCAACGAGTACGATCCGGATTTTGATTCCCGGGGGATACAGGCGTTCACCTCGCTGGGGGAGGCCGGTCCCGCTCCGATCATCTTTCAGCGGGACGCGGCGACCAATCACATGCCCCCGAGTCAGTCGGTGTTGCGCAACGCCTGGGCCTACAACCGCCGCGGCCGAGTCTGGAGCTACGACATCGCCGAGCAGGTGGAGAAGGGCGATTTTCCTGGCGGTCTGAAGGATCTCAACACCCTCGATCCGCGGGTGCAGCAGGTGCTGATCGACAGCTTCGTGCGCTGGGTGGAGTTGGCGGACTTCGATGGGTTCCGCATCGACACGCTGAAGCACGTCGAGCACGAGTTCTGGCAGGTCTTCGCGCCAGAGGTCCGGCGCCGCCTCGCCGAGAAGGGAAAGACGAACTTCTTCATGTTCGGTGAGGCGTTCGATGGACGCAACGAGGTCGTGGGTCCGTATACCTTGCCGGGTGAGGTCGATAGCGCCTTCTTCTTCCCTCAGCACTTCCAGGTGTTCCGAGACGTGTTCCAGAACGGTGCTCCGACGACGCAGGTACGCGACCTGTTCGACGTGCGTGACAACAGCGGACTCTACGGGACGCAACCTCAGCAGGGAGGGATTGGCGTCGCACCGAATCGTGCACTGGTCAACTTCATCGACAACCACGACGTGGCCCGCTTCAAGTTCGGGCGGGACGACGACGCGGCGCTGGAGAACGCGCTGCTGTTCTTGTTCACCGAAGACGGTGTGCCCTGCGTCTACTACGGTACGGAGCAAGGTTTCCGTGGTGGAAACGATCCCGCGAACCGTGAGGACTTGTGGAGCAGCGGCTACGACACCAACAGCCGCACCTACCGCTGGATCAGCCGGCTGTCGAAGCTGCGCCGCGGCTACCCTGCACTGACGCGAGGCGAGGTGCATTTCACCTGGGTCACCGATCGCGTCGGCGACGAAGGCGATGCCGGGATCCTGGCCTTCGAGCGACGTGGGGGCGACGCCGGCAATGGCTACGCGCTGGTCGTGATCAACACCCACGCGGGGCACACCAGCCGCACGGAGTTCGAGGGCGCTGGCATGCCCGTCGACTTGCCGGGAGGAAGCGTGCTGGTGGACGTCTTGGATCCCAGCCGTCCGCAGTATCCCGTGGGCGCCGACGGCACGCTGGTCATCGACGTGCCAGCGACCAGCGGCAAGATCCTGGTGCCTCTGGATCAGGTCGAGTCAGGGCTCTGAGCTGGCTTCGCGGCTCGCGACGCCTCGTCGACGAGAGCCCCCGCGCTCGTTTCAGAGTGCGCTCGCGCCGATCATCCAGGAGTGAGCCGGTACCCCTTGCGCCCCATGGCTTTTAGGCTCAACACCCAGTTCATGGCCTCGCCTCTGTACGATCCCGCCCCTCGGCGCCCGCTGGCGCGAGACGAGAAGTGGATCGCGGCGCTGTTCTTCATGGTGTTCTTCGGCTCCCTGGCGGGAGAGCTGCTGCGGGACTTCACGCCGACGAAGCTGGGGCTCGTGTTCGTGGTCGTGTCCTGGGTGCCGCTGCTGGTGCTCCACGAGCTGGGGCACGCGCTGGTTGCGCGCTTGCTGGGCTGGAGGGTGTACGAGGTGGTGATCGGCCAGGGCCGTGACCTCGCTCGCTTCGTGGTCGGGGACGCGGTCGTACGCTGGAAGCTGCTGCCCCTCACCGGTCACGTGCGCACCGTGCCCAGTGATCTGCGCGGCGCGCGCCTGAAGCAAGCGCTGGTCTACGCCGCCGGGCCAGGCGTCGAGCTGCTCTTGGTGCTCGGGGTGTACCTGGTGGTTGGCGACCGCCTGCTGCAGAGGACCAGCTCGATTCCCTGGATCGCGCTGCAGAGCGTCTGCCTCACCGCCGCGCTGGGTGGCGCGCTGAACCTGTTGCCCTTCTCCGTCAAGGGAGGGATCAGCGATGGGCTGGGGCTGATCCTGAGTTTCGTTACTCCACGGAAATAACTGGAGTGGCAGCTGGCCGCGCCGTGGGCGCTGTGGGCTGAGCGCCTGCTCGACGAAGACCAGGGTGCGAGGGCGCTG
>JAGQIY010000533.1 GCA_020430865.1 Myxococcales bacterium | reverse complement strand
TGGGTATCACCCTCGCCCGCCACGAACGTACCGATCAATGCCACGCCGGCGTGGCGCTTGATGCGATCGGCGATGACCGCGTACTCCGGCGCCTTGAAGTGACTGATGTTGGGGATCTTGCGGTCGCCGTCGAGCCACCACGGGATCTCGTCATGACCATCACCCCCGTAGCGCTCGCTCATGTCCATCGGAGTGGCGTGCTCGGGGATCGCGCCGATCGCCACGCCATTGCCGTCCAGCGGCACGTCATTCGCGCCCACGTCCAGCGCGTCCCACCGCTCGTGCAGCTTCTTGTAGCTACGCAAGTGGCGCGCCAGGCGCATCTCGTACTGAAACATCTGCTCCTTGCTCGGCACCCGTAGGTAGTTGGGCGCGATGGATCGCAAGAACGCATACGCGTACGGCATCGGCTTCTTCTGGTCCGGCTCCACGCGCACGGCACGCGCGATGGGGTGCTCGAGGTCGATCGTCGCGTCCTTGTCGGCGCACACGAAGCCCACGGGACGCACCGCAAACCAGCCGCCCTTGCAGTCTCGCTTCGTCACGGGCTCCTTGGAGCGGGCCACGCGGGCGCCGGCTCGCAGGTAGCCAATCGCGGTCGCACTGCGACTGGGCTTTGCGTAGACCGGCGTCAGCATGGCGATGGGCGCAAGCTTCGGGTTGTCCGCGGCGGGCACCGGCACCTGCGACCAGTCCTCCTCCGCGGGCAGCTCCGCGCCCCCGTTCTCCGCTTTGACCTTGCTGAGGGCCGGTTCTTTCTTTGCCTCGTCCCCACCGAAGAAGTCCGGACCGCTACAGGCAACCAGCGCCGTACAGGCCAGGACGGGAGCGAGGGTGCATATGTGCTTCGTCACGCGCCTCATGGGCTCCCACATGCACAACCCCAGCGATTTGGGCCAAAAAACTGGGCTTCGCCGCGGACTAGCGTGACGAGATGGGGTCGGGGCGCGGCTCCAGCTGGGACATCCGCCCCTCTCTTGCCTGATCCGGGATCAGCTGGCGCAGCTGCCACGCGTGGAGGAACAAGCTGCGCTCGGCGGCGACGAACGCATCCACGCTGCGCACTGCCAGCTGATAGGCGACTACCATCACGAGCACGTGAAAGACCACCAACCCGAACACCACCATCCCGCCGTTCAGGTCGACTGCCCAGGGCGAGATGTGTAGCCCGTGAGCGTCCAGCGTGATCGAGCGCGGTAGCACCCCGAGCAACTCGAGCGCCACCGGACCGAGCACGGCAGCGATCCCGAGTGCCAGCACCAGCCAGCGCAGCATCGCGTCGGTACGCAGCGACATCAGGTAGACGAGCAGGGCCATCATCCCCAGGGTCGGCAGCACCACGAATGGACCGAACAGCACGGTAGTGCCTGCGATGGATAGAAACGTCAGCGACAGGCCGACCGCTCCGTGCCACGTCTCGAGGCGCGGCAGGCGAGACATGAACAGGGCCCAGCCGACGGAGACGAACATGGTGCCCATCAGCAGCCCGACGGCGAGCCAGCTCTTGACGCCGGAGTACAGCAGGAAGGGCAGCACCATCAGCCACCCCGAGTACGCCAGCGCCGTGTTCCGCGCGGCGTGACGTCGATCCTTCTGCAGGATCAGATCGATCTCCGCTTGTGCTTCGGGGGGCATGTGGCGAGGCGGATCCGCTAGCAGGCTGATCAGCGTCGCCAGGGCGCCCTGGTGCGTCGGCTGCAACGCGAGCGCCGCGTTCACCTCACGCAGGGCTCGCGAACGCTCTGCCGACCCGCGCTCCGGGTCGTCCTCCAGAGCGCTCTTCGTCAGCGCGATCTGGGCAGACTGGGCATGGACGTTGGCCAGGGCGCTTCGTCGCTCGTCATCCCGAGCACCGTCGAGGAAGCGCTCGATCGCTTCGTGAAGCTCGCGGGCCTCGGGGCGCTCCGCCGGATCCAGCGCCGTGGTGCGCTGGCAGACGTCATCCAGCTCTCGCGGGATCTTGCGATCGGGGGCGCGAGCGCTGGGCCGGCCAGCGGTGCCCATCAACGTCGAGGTGAAGATCTCGTCCACCGTCTTGCCGCGGTGCATCTGCTGGAACGTGATGAGCTCGAACAGGATTGACCCGAGCGCGTAGATATCGGCCTTGAAATCGACGGACCCAGCCCCGCGGATCTGTTCGGGAGGCATGTACCCGGGGCTGCCCAGCACGCTACCAGCCTTGGTCTGAGGATCGTCGGAGGCGGGCAAGAGCACGCGACCGCCGGTGGGCTCCTCCACTTCGGGCAGCTTCGCCAGTCCCCAGTCCAGCACGATGACCTCACCGAAGTCACCGAGCATGATGTTCGCCGGCTTGAGGTCCCGGTGCACCACTCCGCGCGAATGGGCATACGCCATGGCGAGACAGACGCTGCTGAACGCGGTCAGCAGGCGCCGTCTGGAGTAGCGCTCGATCATCTCCGGGTCACCAGAGCGGATCCCGGCGAGGATCCGCTCCAGGGTGAGCCCGTTGACCCGCTTCATGGTGAAGTACGCCGTGCTACCGGTGCTGCCCAGGTCGTAGACCGGGACGATGCTCGGGTGCTCGAGCTGTCCCTGGACCCGAGCCTCCCGGAAGAACCTGGCGCGCAGGCTGGCGCGCTGTCCCATATCCTCGCGGATCACCTTCATGGCCACGTCGCGACCGATGCGGTGATCGCTGCACAGGTGCACGACGCCCATGCCACCCTCCCCCAGGACGTCGACCAGATCGTAGCGCTCCTCGAAGCCCTCGTCGGTGGGCGGCTCCGGATTGGGGTCGACTGGACTGAGCTCCGTGCGCAGCGTCGGCGAGGACTTCCAGGTGTCCACGTCCTTCACGACGGTGACAGCGTCATCACTGAACCCCGCCGACTGACGGTCTCGGTCGAAAGGTGGCTTGTTCACCGGTCGGACATCGTACACCGCCGAGCGGCGACAGGCCTGGTTCCAGGCTACCAGCTGCGGCGCGCCAGTCGCGTCGCGCGCCCGAGCTGACTGAAAACCTCGATTTGCTCTGGGCGCATGACGTAGGTGTCGGTGAGCAAGGTCTGTCCCTCCCCCAATACGACCGCGATCCCCCGACGTTGATACAGCTCAGGGGCGTCCTCGAAGCGGTCGAGCGCTGCCAACAACAACTCGCCGACCTCGAACACCTCACCCTCGATCGCGCCAGGTCCGGCGCTCGCGTCCGGTGTGGCGAGCCAGCCTGGTTCGGCGGAGGGGTAGACCAGCGCGGGGTAGTCATCCACCTGGAACAGCCAGGCTGGGTCCAACGTCTGCGCGGCACCCACGAACGCAGCTCCTGCGAGCTCCGCGTGATGCTGATGACCTCGCTTCAGCGAGCCATACACGAACACCTTCATGGCGCGGGGACCTGCAAGGGTTGCACCCAGGCCTTGCGGCCCCGTGAGTCTCGCACCACCGCGCGCACGTAACCCTCGTCTCCCCGAGGATCGTACTCCGCGATCGCTCCGCGCTGCCTGGCGAGCGCTCGGCCTCCGCGGCCCACGAACCGGGTCTCGTAGTCCTCGCCGTCCTCGGCGCGGATCTCCACACGCCAGTGCTCGCGACTGCGCTCGAGCCGAGCCAGTTCGACTCCGCTCGACGCATAGAACTCGCCAGCCTCTAGCGCAGCGCGAATACTGCGCTCGTTCGGCTCGGCGTAGACCTGCACCCAGCCGCGGTCTCCGGTGTACGCGCTCTTCATCTGCCGCCTGCGCTCGGCGGCCTCGGAGAAGTGGTGCGCGTCGTCCGTCGCCACGCCGTACACCAGCAAGCCTTGCGACAGGACCCCATCCCACAGCGACTCGGCGTGCGACTCCGCGCGCTCGTGGCCGCCCGGGTGCTGGGAGTCCAGGGCTGCGTTCGAGACCTCGAAGAACTTCGCGCCGCGCTTGACCAGTCGAGCCAGCAGACGCTCGTCGACCGCGAAGTGGAAGTTCGGATGCATGATCATGCCGACGCCGCCCAGACGCTCCGC
This sequence comes from Myxococcales bacterium, assembly GCA_020430865.1. The sequence continues at coordinate 1,817 of JAGQIY010000533.1, read as the reverse complement.
CAAGGCGAGCTGCGCATCGTAGGCGGCGAAGCGCCCCTGCTGAAAAGGCAGCTTGAGCTGTTGACCATCGGACACGTCGTGCAGGAACACCGCCCCCGTGTGGAAAAGGCAACGGAAGCCCGGAGCTGGCGCTGGATCGCAGACCGTCGCATTCTGAGTCAGCTCCGCGCCAGCGAAGACCAACAGGTCCTTCGAGGGAGATGGCTCCAGCGTGACCCGGTTGTGATCCGTGATGGAGACGAACCGGTAGCCGTGTTCTGCATAGAACCTCAGCACGTCCGCTGGGGGCTCCCTCGCATCATAGGAGCCTGCGCTGTGAACGTGGAGCTGCCCCTTGAGGAAGCTGGGCGCGGGAGCGCTGGCGGTTGCTTCGGGGGCGGCCACGGATGCAGCAACCTCCGCCGTTCGCTCGACTGGGCTCGCCGCACGTTCTTCTGGGGGTGAGGCGCGCCAGGTGCCAGCGGGACTCGCCTCGGTCAGCGGCTGCGCTGGCGTCTCGCTGCGCGGCTCCCGAGAACCGCAGCCAAGCGCCAACAGCGCGATCCAGAGCCAGTGCCTCACACTGGAGGGCTAGCAACTCCAGGCGCCCAGGGCCAAACCCCTGCAGCGGGCTTTCACGGCGAGCAAGCGCCCGCTCGGCGCGAATACTGGTATGCTGACCTCCGTCTCACGGCGCTCAAACCGCCACGCGCGGGTGCGAAGGGGAAACTTCAGATGAGAATTCAGCTTCTGTGTATCGGATTGGTGGCGAGCGTCAGCTTCGCGGGCTGCGTCATCGTCAAGGACACGCCCGCCAACACGACTCCGGCGGCCGCGCCCGCCACCGCGACGGCCACCGCCACCGCCACCGCGACGGCCGAGCCCACTGCGACGGCGACTGCGACGGCCGAGCCCACTGCGACGGCCACCGCAGAGCCCACCACCACCGCCAAGGCTCGCGGCTTCGAGCGTCCGGCTCCCACCCCAGCTCCCAGCGGGACTTGATCCGGGTGGCGTTGGCGAGGCCGCCCGAGCACGGCCTCGCCAGCCACGAAAGTCCGCGAGGGTCGTTCCGTACGGTGGATGCGCCGTTCCCCTCGCCCCGCTCGCCTGAACTGCGCACCTCGGAGCTCTCCAAGGCGGAAAATCTCGCTGAGATCCCCAATAGATAGCGCGTTTCAGGGCCCCGCCCCAGGCGATTGTCCAACAAAGTTGGTTGATTGTTGGACAATTCGTCGGTAGACGGCTCGTGTGGCTGCTGTCGCAAGGGGATCGACGCGAGGCCGAGAGGCCAAGCGTGGCGGCGGTCGCCGGATGCGGAAGTCCGGGGGCACCCTCGCCGAGCAAGTCGCCGAGCAGCTGAAGCGCGAGATCCTGTCCGGTGCCTACGCACCGGGAGACAAGCTCAAACCAGAGCTGACCCTGGCCGAAGAGCTGGGGGTCAACCGCTTTACCGTGCGGGAAGCGATGCACCAGCTCGAGCAGCTGCGTCTCATCGAGCGCCGACCTGGCGCAGGCACGCTGGTGCTCGACTACTCTCAGAACGCGTCGGTCGACGTGATCGAGTACCTCGTCCTGAGCGAGGATGGCGTGGTCAACACCGAGGTGCTGGGCAACCTGCTCGAGACCGCGCTGATGCTCAGCGCGGACCTCGCCTCCCTCGCCGCAGAGCGCCGCACGGAAACGGACCTCCGGGTGCTGGAGAGCGTGGTGTCGAAGATGCGGGGTGAGAGCACCCTCAGCCGACTGCTCTGGCTCGACTTCGACTTCCATTGGGCGCTCGCCGGGGCCGCCAAGAACCTGGTGCCGAGACTGCTCATGAACAGCGTCAGGGGTTT
>JAGQIY010001526.1 GCA_020430865.1 Myxococcales bacterium | reverse complement strand
TGTCCTTTTACACAATGGGCTGGCATACGTACTGGGATATTACTTTGCCCGCATAAACCGGCTGCCGGAGAAGGATGTGCGTGCCATCTCTATGGAAACGGGTATTCAAAATTCCGGTCTCGGTCTTATTTTGATTTTTAATTACTTTTACGGCCTGGGTGGCATGGCTGTACTAGCCGCCTGGTGGGGAGTCTGGGACATCATTTCAGGATTTTTATTGTCTAGCTATTGGTCTTATCGAAAAGTGGACGAAACTTTAGAAATCCAGGGATAATTTTGTTCCGGTGATCAGAAGTTTCCCGTTATTATGCCAGTCTTTTTAATTTTGCCAGATAATTCGATCCTATGGGTGTCAACTTAATTGATGTTTTTCGAGACGGGATTGGTGATCAAACACCAGTAAAAATAAGCAGTTACCTGGGCGAGTCGACGGAAAACACCAGATCGGCAATCGGAACTGCCTTGCCGGCCCTCCTCGGGGGTCTACTGGAAAAAGCACAAAATCTGGAAGGGGCTGCCGGACTCCTGGACTACATACATCATGAGCAATTTGACGGCAGTATTCTTGACAAGCAAAATATCCTTCTTGAGGGAGGACAAGACACCACATCCTTGATAGAAAAAGGAGCAGGTATCCTGGATTTTATCCTTCAGGATAAAAAAACACTCGATAACATGATCGATATCGTGACCAACCGGTCAGGGATCGGTCGGGGATCTGCAGATACGTTAATCAAGATCATTTCCCCTTTCCTTATGGGAATCATTGGTCATCAGGTAAAAAGTAAATCCCTAGACTCGCAGGGCTTAAGCCAGTTGTTGTTAGATCAGAAAAAAACACTCGAGTCCACTGCACCAACTGGTCTCTTCGATTCGCTGGGATATACCGTATTTAATGCACAACCGGTACCGGCAACGAAAGAGAAGAAGGAATCGGAAAAGAAAGAAGAGGAAGAGGAAGAAGAAGAACATGCGGAATACCACCAATCGGTATCTTCCCGCATCATTCCCTGGGTCATTCTGATTGCAATTGCTGGAGGTCTACTGTACATCATGAAGAGTTGTGGTGGCCGACCGGTATCGGATAGTATTGGTCAGAATATGAAGCAAGATGTAAAAACGGTCGTAGAGGTAGCGACTGATGACCAATCCGGTGATACCGTGGCGCTGATAAAACCAAAATCAAAAGGAAGTCAGGGAATAGCAACCGAACGAAAAGTGGTCGATAGCATTGCTATAATCTCACTATCGCAAGGAGCCGAAATAAAGGTCCGGGAGGGATCCTTTATTGACAAATTCTATCAATTTGTTAGCCACGGAGGTGACAATCCTTACACACGTTATACCTTTGATAGTCTCTCCTTCTATGACAGTACGGCTAATATTACCCTGGCATCAGCCAGACAGCTGGAGCAAGTCGCCAACATACTCAAGAGCTACCCAAAAGTATCTATCCAGCTGGAAGGATATGCTGAGCTGTCGAAAGATGTTGGGGCAAATAAACAGCTGGCCACCCAAAGAGCAGAGGCTGTCAAAGCTGGTTTAGTGGGAATGGGTATCCAGCAAGACC
>JAGQIY010000532.1 GCA_020430865.1 Myxococcales bacterium | reverse complement strand
GGCACACTAACGATCGTCCGCGCCAGCCAGGGGACCAGCCGCGTCTGGACATTGGTCACGCCCGTCACCAGCCACACGTCATTAGTGCCGGGGAAGCGGATGTAGGTGCCGCTCGAGCGGCCCTCGAAGAAGCGCGCGCTGGGACGCCCGACGATCACGTCGGCCAGCACCCCGCCATCCGCCTTCGTGACGGTGACATGGGCCGAATCCGCAAATTCCTCTTTGATGTCCTGGACTTCCAAGCGATGGAACCGCTCGGGGTTCGATGTCTTCCGCTCGACGAATCGCATGTCCGCGAGACCAGAGACGAGACGGCGCACATCGCTGCCCTCGACAGGGTAGCCGTCACGCTCGGGCGAAATCCAGTCTTCGCCTTCGCGCACCAGGTTCACGGGGCCGAAACGGCTCTCGATCACCACACGGGCCGCGGAATCCGGGTTCGCGCGCAGTTCGGCGAACACTGCGTCACGCTTGGCCAGATCGAAGGTCGAGGTTTCCCGGCCGAGGCCGATGGCAACGGCGAGGACGACGGTCACGACCGTGACGACCAGCCAGCCGAGAAATATACGTGGGCTCATCGTTTCATCCCTCCCCTAGTGCAGCACGGCGCGGTGGTAGCGCGCTCGCCGGATCCGGCGCACGACCGCCAGCACAATGGCCAGAAGCGCGACCAGCAGCGGCACGGCCCAAATGTTTATGAGGCGGACCTCGCGTTCGAGCGTTTCCACATTCTTTCGCAGGGACAACTGCACGTCGCGCAACTCGCGGCGCAGGCTGAGCATTTCCACGCGGAAGTTGTCGATTTCTGCCTGCTGCTGCGATGTCAGCAGGACGCCGGTGGACTGTTCCTCACGCTGGAGCTTCTCGATCGTCTGCTCCATCTCAGAGATACGGCCGAGGAGTTCCTGTTCCTTGGCGCGGAACTGATTGTCGGCCACGGCGCGCATCTCATCGATCACGGTGAACGGTCGGATCGTCAGGCCGCGTCCGCGCAGGGACACGAGGCCCTGATTGCCGCGCACATTGTCGATGGCGTTGATGAAGAAATCCGCGTTGTTGGCAGTCGGGACGGCCACCCGTTCCCCGGCCACGTCACGCACCTGCGCCCAGTTCTGGTCCGCAAGCATATCGACATCGCCGATCAGGATGATGTTCACAGGCGTTTTGGCGTCCCTGAGGTGCGCCGCGGTCAACGCCTCGCGCGCGGCATCGTCAGCCTGCGCTTCCAGCACCTTCTCGGGCGGACCGTCCGGGAAAGCCGAGGACACCGGCCCCGTCAGGCGCGCGGCGAGCGTATAGACCGTGTCCTGGGATTCGAACTTGTCGCGCAGAGCGATGGGGTTCGGCTGCTGGGAGACGTCGAAGGCGCTCATCAGGTCCGAATTGGCCGATGTGAAGACCAGCGGCTCCAGCGTGGATTTCGCACCCTCCTTCGCCGTGAACGCACCCGCGGAACTCAGCACCAGCCGCTGGAGCTGGGAGGTCAGCGTGTCGTCCTTG
>JAGQIY010000531.1 GCA_020430865.1 Myxococcales bacterium | reverse complement strand
TCCCGAGCAGCGGCACCCCAGCGCACTGGTGGTGTTCGAGACGCGAGCGCTTGCAGGAGCTGGGAGCGGCGGACGCTCGAACCGCATCATCGCGACGTGTGCCCAGCGATCGAGCCTGGGAGAGCTGTACGCTTGCGGGGTCGGACGGGACCGCGTGACCCAGCCGAGTCTGGACGAGCGCGGCGAGGTGAGGGCCGTGGTGCAGCGGGTCCACGCCGGCACGACTCTGGGAGAGCGCGAGCTGGCCCCCCGCGGCGAACAGCTACTCGACGCGCTGTGCGAGTTGGTTCTGAGAGGGACGGTCTTCCGCGGCGTGGCGGAGCTCAGTGAGGAGCGCAGCCGACGGTGGATGCTGGCCGCTCAGCTCAGTCAGGCCCAGCATGGCCCTTGGCAAGGGCCGCTGGCGCTCGAGCCGCCAGCGCCATACCCGGAGTGGCTGCGCGAGCGTCTATCCTCGCTGGGGGTAGCCCAGCCCGCTGACTGGCAGCTGCTGGAGTCCAGAGACCTCGAGCTACCCGAGCTGCCTGCGGAGATCGCCCCCACGTTGGAGCGCGAGTTCCCGCTTGCAGTTCATCTCGGCGACGCGCGGTATCGAGTGCTCTACGACCTGATCCGAAAGCAGGTCATCCTCGAGCTGGTGGCCGGGCACCCAAAGAAACCACCTCCCGCCAGCTACCTCCCGCGTTTTCAGGGCTTTCGCGTGTTCGTGGAGGCTGGAGGCACGCTGCACCGGGTGCGCTGACGGCTAGTGATCTAAATCAACTTAAGATACAAGGCGGGCATGCCGATCCGCATCTCTCGTCAGGAACTCCGCAGCATCCCGCTGCTCTCCGAGATTCAGTACGGGCGCTGTCACAGTGAGGAGGACCTGCAGGCGCAGCGTCAGATCACCGATCCGCTGGCGGACGCGGTGATCGCCGAGCTGCGCAAGGCTCACCCCATCCGTAGCCCCGAGGACATGCTGGCCGAGGTGCGCCGTCAGGCTGCGAGCGACGGCCCGGCGCTCTACAGAGAATTCCTCGAGGAAACCCTGAGCGTGCCGGCCTGGGCCAACTTCCGCCGCATGCGCGCCGGCCAGCGACTGATCGCCGCCTACGGTCCGTTCATGGGGCTCAGTCTGCTGACGGGAAGTCTGGTCGGCGGCTACATGTTCAAGAAGATGGCGATGGTGACGGCGCTCACCGGTCGTCTCGGGATGCCAGGGGACATCTCGAGACGTCTGCAGGAGACCTCTGCGCTGGTCTTCAGCATGGCTCTGCCCGGAGAGCTGGAGCCGGGGGGACGAGCGCACGAGATACTGGTGCGGGTCCGGCTGCTACACGGCGCCATTCGGCAGTGGATGGCGGACTCCGGGCGCTGGAAGCCCCACTGGGACCGGCCAATCAATCAGGAAGATCTCGCCATCACGCTGTCCCTCTTCAGCTGCTGGAACATCCAGAGTCTGCTCCGCATGGGCATCACGCTGAGCGACCAGGAGATCGAGAGCCACCACTTGCTCTGGCGCTACGCTGGACATGTGCTCGGCATCAAGGAAGCTCTACTCACTGCGAGCTTCGATCGTGAGGTCGAGCAGTATCGTGAGATGCTCAAGCACCAGGCTCGACCGAGCGAGTGTCCCCCGTACGGAAAGAAGATCCTCGACGAGGTCGCGGCCAAGCTGCCGATTCTCCCCGAGGAAACGGCCCGCGAGTTCTTGTATCAAACCACTCGTCACCTGGTCGGAGGAGAGCTCGTGCAGGGCTTGGAGATCGCGGAGCGCCGCGCGTAGCTTGGCGTCCCGCTCCTGGTTGCGGTGGGCAGGGCGTACTCGTGGCTGCACCGATACGCGCCCGGGGCCGAACCGATGATGTATGCGCTTGGCGCGCGCCAGTATCGTCGAGAGCTGCGGCGAATGGCGCGGGCGCGCGAGCTCAGCTACGGGGTCAAGACGCACCATCCCGACGAAGTGCGCCGGGCTCACGGAATCGCCGCCGAGTAGCTCAACAAGCGTGCCGCAGATCGTCGGTCTGGCCGAGATCCAGCCTGGAGCTGGTGGGGCGGCTCGGTACGGGCTCCAGCGTCCAGCCCTGGTCCTCGGGCAGCGCGCTGCAACTGGCCTCGTTTGCCCGGCAACCGATGAGTAGCTCATGGGAACATGCTGCATCGAGCCGTGACGACGGCTTGCAGTCTTCTCGCCGAGACGCGGGTGGCGGAGTCACCGAGAGCCTGCTCGACGCGCCGAGGGTCAGACTCGACGTCGGGCTCGAGTCGCCGAGGTCGAGCGGGGGCAAAGAGGGGAAGCTCGGGACGTTCAGCTTGGGAGTGGAGAGGCTCACCTTCGAGGCGGGGCGCTCCGAATCGGCAGCTGCGCCAGGTTCGACATCGGGGAGCAAGCTGGGGATCGAGTGGCGGTCCTCCACCTCGCTGAACGAGTCGTTGCTCACTGGTGCGAAGCTGATCGTCGGGCCCGTCGCCGAGATGCGGTCCTCGAGATCCTCCGGGAGCGCGTCTTCGCTCGCCGGAGCGAAGCTGATCGATGGACCAGGGATCGAGGCTGGGCCTACCCCAGAGGCTTCGAGCATCCGCTCCTCCGCGAGTAGCTCCGGCAGGACTGCATCCACGGCCGCGCTGAGGTCCTCACTGGCGGACTCAGCGGCCTGCTGGTCGTGCTCATGAGCGACGCGACGCGCCTCGCTCTGCTCGCGGTTCGGTCTTTGACGCAGGAAGCTGGTTCGTCTCCACCAGCGTCCTCCGACGAGCACCACGGTCCAGGAGAATGCCAACGCGAGCATCGACCCGATGCCGACGCTCAAGCCGCTTGCCGTCTGACCCTGACTCGCGCCGAACCCGGCGAGCGCTGCGAGTAGCAGGCTTCCGCTGCCGAGCACGAGCTTCTGCGCGAGGGAGGTGCGAGAGCCTTCGACGTGCGCGTGCCAGTCCTCCACACACAAGGTGCACCACGAGTCCGGCGCCAGCTCATGGACCGGACAGACGTGACCGCCGCAGGCCTGACAGCGATTGCCGAAGCTCGGACCCTCGCACACCACGCAGGGGAAGCTCTTGGGGACGCGGGGCTCCTGTGCAGGTCCGTCGTCCGGCTTCCTGAGGCGCCCCGAGCGACTCGGGACCGGCTCCGGTGCGGGAGGTTCTTCCCCACGGAACACCGCACGGCTCCGAAGCATCAGCGTCCGTAGCTCGTGCCACATGGCGTCGAGCTGGGGCTCGCTGATGTCCAGGAAGCGCGCTGCCTCGCCCTGCGCCACGTTTTCGATTGCGAGGTGAGGTTCCTCGGCGTCCAGGTTGTAGGCCAGCTGATCCGCCAGACGGAGCGCACAGATCAGGGCGCACCAACGCGTGCCGGCTTCATAGGCACGACCGAGCTGGTGGTGCCAGGCGACCAGGCGCGGGATCGGTTGAGGTATGTTCCAGGCTGCGAGGACGTGCGCACCAAGGACTGCATGGTCGAAGCCATAGCGTTCACGCTCTGCCCGGTGCAGCGAGTCGAAGCGACCGCCGTGGACGTCCAGGAGCTCGCTGTATGCCGCGCCCTCGGTCTCGAGCAGCATGAGCTTGCCGATGTCGTGAAGGAAGCCCGCGGTGAACAGGTCGTCGGTTGGCAGTGAGAGATGCGCCGCGAGGTAGCGCGACAGCGCGGCGACGATGGTGCCGTGCTCGAGGATCCTCGCGGCGTGAGCGGTCTGGGAGTCGAAGAGATCCAGGATCGCGGCCGTGGTCGAGACCTGGTGCAACTTCTCGATTCCGACCAACGCGGCGGCATGTCGCACCGAGGTGCAGCGCACTCGCAGGGCATAGCCCGCCGAGTTCACCAAGCGCAGCAGTCGCGCGCTGAGGGCGCTGTCGCTCTCCAGAAC
>JAGQIY010000003.1 GCA_020430865.1 Myxococcales bacterium | reverse complement strand
CTTTCGGGTGGAGCGGTCAAAGCTTCGGGCAGACCATGAGCTCACGGGTCCTCTGGTGGTCCAGGAGTACAGCGGAACGACCTGGATCCCCCCGGAATGGACGCTCCGCGTCGACCGCTGGGGATGCCTCCACCTGAGTGGCCCGCTCGTTTCGGAAACCGCCGGATAGCCCCCCGGGGGTTATGTTTCCGGCCTCGCGAACCCTGACGACGAGACCCCGACGACATGTCCGGCGAAGACAAGACGAGCGGCCCGCTTGGCCGGGACGACCTCCGTCCGCCCTACCTTGCCGCGGCGGGTGCCGCCGTCGCGGTCTTCGCGCTCTACGCGCTGACGCTCGCGCGCACGACCGCCTTCTGGGACACCAGCGAGTACATTGCAACGGCGCACATCGTCGGCATTCCCCATCCGCCGGGCAATCCGCTCTTCGTCATCCTCGCCCGCGCCTGGTCGGTCCTGCTCGCGCCCCTCGGACTCAGCGTGGCGGTCCGCGTCAATCTGTTCAGCGCGCTGATGAGCGCCACCGCCCACGGACTCTGGTTCCTGGTCGTCCATCATATCCTGCGATTCTTTTCGGAAGACCGGCGGTTCCGCCTCGTCGGCGCCTCCATCGCCGTCCTGGTCAGCGCGACGGCGTTCACGGTGTGGAACCAGTCGAACGTCAACGAGAAGGTCTACACCGTTTCGCTGCTGACCATTGCTCTGCTTTCATGGCTCGCCTTCCGGTGGCAGGAGAATCTGGGCAAAGGGAAGGACGACAACCTGCTCATCCTCATGGCCTTCATTCTGGCCCTGAGCGTCGGCAACCACCTGATGGCCTTCCTGGCCGCACCCGCGATCCTGCTCTTCGTTCTGGTCGTACACCCGCGGACGCTCGCCAATTGGCGCCTCTACGTCGCCGGTCTCGCGGCGGCCATCCTCGGGCTCACGATCCACTTGGTGCTTCCCATCCGGGCCGGCCTCGATCCCGTCATCAACGAGGCGGCGCCGACCTGCCCGGACATCGCCTCGGCGTTGGGTGCCGTGGTCAGCTATGGAAACGCCGGGTGCACCGCCCTGGCCGAAGCGCTCAATCGCAGCCAGTACGACAAGCCCCCCCTCTTGCCGCGCTTGGCCCCCCTCTGGCCGCAGGTGGTGAACTACCTCCAGTACTTCGACTGGCAGTGGGCCCGCAGCTTCGACGGAACCAGTACGGTGTTCGCGAAGATGCGCATCCCGTTCACCATGCTGTTCACCGGTTTCGGCGTATGGGGTGCCATCGAGCATGCTCGGCGAGACAAAGCGAGCTTCCTCTACGTGGCGGCCCTGTTCGGCACCCTGTCGATCGCGCTGGTCTACTACCTGAACTTCAAGTACGGCTACTCGCTTCGGGCTCCGATCGACGATCGCGCCGTCCACGAGGTCCGTGAGCGCGACTATTTCTTCGTCGTGAGCTTCTCGGTCTGGGGCCTTTGGGCCGGAATGGGCATCGTGAGCCTGTGGCGAGAGGCGGCTGCCGAATTCAAGACGACCATGGCCAAAGCGAGCCCGGTGCTGGCGCTCGCGTTCAT
>JAGQIY010000044.1 GCA_020430865.1 Myxococcales bacterium | reverse complement strand
GTCATCGCCGAGTCGCCTCGCGCGCTCCAGCTCCGAAGCAAAGACCTGCTCCAGCCGCGCCTCCACATCCCGCTTCAGGCTGCCGAGCAGCGCGACGAACGGGTTGATCGGCAGCGCCTTGGGCTTCGAGTTGCTCGTCTGGTTGACTCGGGATTTCCCGCCAGCGCTCCGCGACCTGGGGGCCGCGCTCCCGCGCGTCTGCGCCTTCGCTCGGCGCGCCCTCGGAGACGGCTCGGACCTGGCTTTGCCTGTCGTCTTCGACTTCGCACGAGAGGCGGGCCCACGCTCCGTTCGAGAGCCCGAACGTCCGCTCGAAGTCCTTGTCTTCCCAGCCATTTTTGTCAGCGGAGCGTAGGAGCGGGCAGGCCCCGTGTCAACGCGCGGCCACCCCGTAGGGGCCTTGCTACTCGAGGGTCACCTGGGCGATACGGCTAACGACCCGGGAACCTGCCGGGGGCTGCGGTGTGCGTCCGCGGCGGGCTCCGCCACTCCTCTGGCGCGAAGGGATAGACAGCTCTCATGACCGATATCGCCCAACGCAAAGCGGACCATATCGACCTGGCGGTCAACGGTGACGTGGCGTTCAAGCAGACCACCACGCTGTTCGAGTGCGTCCGCCTGGTTCACGATGCGCTCCCGGATCTCGATCTGGACGCCATCGATTTGAGCACGCAGATCCTTGGCAAGCGGCTGTCGGCGCCGATCCTGATCGCCGGGATGACGGGAGGCACGACGCGGGCGAAGGAGATCAACCGCCGCTTGGCCGCCATCGCCGAGGAGCGCGGCTACGCGTTCGGACTTGGTAGCCAGCGCGCCATGCTGCGCGATCCCGCTCATCGAGCCACGTACGAAGTGCGCGACGTCGCGCCCAACACGTTGCTGCTCGGAAACATCGGGGTGGTGCAGGCGCGGGAGCTCGCCTCGGCAGAGGTCGGCGAGCTGGCCGAGAGCGTGGGCGTCGATGCCTTGTGCGTGCATCTCAACCCCGCGATGGAGGTGGTCCAGGAAGAGGGCGATCGGGACTTCCGCGACGGGCTGGCGACGCTCCAGCGCCTGGCGGAGGAGATCCCGGTGCCGGTCGTTGCCAAGGAGACGGGCTGCGGGCTGTCGAGCTCGGTCGCGCGGCGTCTGTACGGTGCGGGCGTACGCCACGTGGACGTCTCTGGTGCCGGCGGCACTTCCTGGGTGGCAGTGGAGACGCAGCGCGCGCAGAGCGCGAAGCGGGCCTTGGGAGAGACGTTCTGGGAGTGGGGGATCCCGACTGCCGTGAGCGTCGCTTGGTCCGAGCGAGCAGGCTTCGACACCGTGTTCGCCACGGGGGGCGTCAAGTCGGGGCTCGACATCGCCAAGGCCATCGCGCTCGGGGCGACCGCTGGTGGCATCGCCCGTCCCGTGCTGCAGGCGTTGGAGTCCGGTGGTGCCGAGGGAGCCGCTCGCTTTCTCGATCTGGTGGAGCGAGAACTGCGGACGGCCTTGCTCCTGGTCGGCGCGCCGAACCTCGAGGCGCTGAGACGGGCGCCCCGGGTCTTGCTTGGAGATCTGCGCTCCTGGCTGGAGCAGAGTTCCTGAGATCGGGTGTCGACGCGGGGTCCCGAGAGGAAGGGCGAGCGTGGTAGGTTCCGCGAACCCTTGCCCCCGATGTTCTTGCGATGAAGCGACGCCTATTGCTGATGTTCCTGCTGGCCCTCGGTCTCGCACCCGGTTGTGAGGGGGGCTGCGGAGGTTGCGGATCGAGCGAAGATCAACAGCCGGATGCCGCTAGCGAAGAGGGTCGCGTCGAGCTGCTGAACCCAGGCAAGGAGCCGCGGGTGCGGCTCCAGGTGGGGCGCTGGCAAGGGCTGACCTACCGCTGGCGGATGCGCAACGAGAGCTCCTTCGGGCTGCAGGGTAACAAGCCCGTGCGCTCGCCGACCGTGGTCGCGTTGATGACCTTTCGAGTGACGCGTGGGAGCGCGGATCCGGTCGTACGCGAGCGCAACGGGAAGTCGTTCAAGCTCGTGGAGGAGCGGGCGACGGTGGACTCGCTCGAGGTGGACCCGAAGGGCATGTCCGCGGAGACCGCCAAGGCGATGAATCAAGGCCTCGCCAGCTATGCCGGGACCCGCACCCGGATGCTGGTCGCCGAGGACGGCGAGACCTTCGAGATGAAGACCGAGCTGGTCGGTGGCGTGGAGCCTGCTCCCGAGGAACGCGAGGTGCTCGACCGCACCTGGGAGGTGCAGCGGCGCTTCCCGTTCCGCCTGCCTCCGGAACCCGTCGGGGTTGGGGGAAAGTGGCGCTTCAGTGAGACCGTGGAGCTCGGCGGAGTCAAGGCAATCCAGATGGCCGAGATGTCCGTCAAGAGCATCACCGATCGCCAGGCAGTGATACGTATTTCCGTGCGACAACACGCGCCGGTGCAGGAGTTCCCTCACCCCTTTGCCCCCGGGAAGACGGCGCTGCTCGAGCAGTTCAGAGGGGACGGGGAGGGCCAGCTGACCATCGACCGCCTGACTGGTATCCCGGTTCAGGGGAAGCTCAGCGTGACCGGTCGCCTCACGGTGAGCACGCTCGGCAATCAATCGGAGCGAGCGTCGTTCATCTCCGCGAGCGTGCTCACGTCGACGGCGACGATCCTGGGTGACGGTGGCGGAGTCGATCTCGACGCAGGCGACGACTGGGGTGACGGGGGAGCGTCGGACGGGGGCGCGGACTCTGCCGATGCCACGCCGAGCAGCCCCACCCCAGTGCCATCTTCCTCGGCTCCGCCGGTTCCGAGCGGAGACGGGGATGACTGAGGATACCGTCGCTTCGCTGGGCGCGCCGCTGGACGACCACCCGAGGGGCGTGGATCTCCTCGGTGTCGCCCTCGTGAGCGGTGCAGCAATTTCCGCGCAGATTGCTCTGACGCGAGTGCTCAGCATCACCCTGTGGCATCACTTTGCCTACCTGGTCGTGGGGCTCGCTCTGCTCGGTTTCGGCACCGCCGGCGCCTGGCTCTCGGTGCGCCGAGTGCGTTTCGAGACCGCTCACCTGCGTCAACTCCTGGCCTCGCGGGGGCGCTGGGGCGCGGTTGCGAGCGTGGCGTCGGTCCTGCTCGCCTTGTTGATCCGGGTGAATCCCCTGGAGCTGTTCCGCAACAGCAGCACGTTGATCGCGCTGTCGTTGGTGATCGCGTTGTGCACGGTTCCATTCCTGGCCGTCGGCGTGGTGCTAGGAACGGCGCTCGGCGCCTGGTCTCAGCACGCGGGGAGGGTGTATGCGGCGGACCTGATCGGGGGTGGAGCTTTCGGTGGGTTGGCGGTGGTCCTGATCCCCTTTCTGGGCGCGCTGGGTCTGCTGCTGTTCGCCGGTTGTGCGGTCGGCGTGGCGGCGTTGTGTTTCGCCTTCGGGACGGACGCGGTGCGGCGCACCGCGCTGGTCACTCTCGCGCTGGCGACGGTCTGCTTGGGTGTCGGGCGTGACGAGGACTCCTGGATCCTGCCGGCTCCGACCAAGGAGATATCGTTCTACCACCGTCCAGACGTCGGGATACGGAGCATCGAGTACCGCGAGTGGACCCCGCATGGCCGCATCGACGTGTCGTATCCCTTCGACGGACCGCCCCTCGTGGCCGGCGAGGTCAACACCAACTCTCGCACGTATCGAGTCCGCGCGGTAACGCAGGACGGATCTGCGCCTACCACGATTCATCAGATCGAGCGCGACCCCTCGGAGCTGGAGTTCCTGCCGCATTCCTCGACCGCCGCCGTCTGGGTGCTGCGGGGCGCCAAGTTCGGGCCCACCAGTGAGCGCGCGCCGGGTGGGCCGCGGGTGTTGGTGATTGGTGTCGGAGGTGGGGTCGACGTCATGCTGGCCCTGGCCCACGGCGCGAGCCACGTGACAGGTGCGGAGATCAACCCTGCGATCCTCGGGTTGCTCAAGTCCCGCTACCTGGACTTCACCGGGCACCTCGCCGAGCGCCCGGACGTGGATCTGGTGAACTCCGAGGGGCGTACGTTCGTCCGCGCCACCCACGAGCGCTACGACGTGATTCAGCTGGCGGGGGTCGACACCTTCACCGCTCTTGCCAGCGGCGCCTACAGCCTGGCCGAGGCCTACGTGTACACGGCCCAGGCCTTCGACGACTACCTCGCGCACCTCACGGATAGCGGGTGTCTGTCCGTGTCCCGCCTCATCCTGCAGCCACCTCGCGAGACGCTGCGCCTCACCGTGACCGCGAACGAAGCCCTGACTCGCCGCGGGGTCCGGGATCCGTGGCGGCATATCGCGGTGCTCCGCACCAAGCAGTGGGCGACACTGCTGGTCTGTCGTCAGGCCATCACCAAGGAGCAGCGCGACCGCCTCGTGGGCTTCGCCAAGCGTGAACGTTTCGGGATGGCCTTCGATCCGGGAGCGCCGAGCGGTCCCTTCGCCGAGGCGATAGTGCCAGATCTGGCGCGCCGCGCTCGCTTCCTCTCCAGCTATCCCTACCGCTTGGAGCCTGCCACCGACGAGGCCCCGTTCTTCTTCGACTACTTCAAGTGGAGTAGCTTGCTCGCCCTGCCACAGATGAAGAGCGAGAGCCTGTACGGCACCAACGTGCCGATCGGCCATGGTGTGCTGCTCGGGACGGTGCTGGTCACGCTGTTGCTGGCGTTCTTCGGCATCCGCAAGCCGCTGCAGCTCCTGGAGATCCCGCCCCAGCTCTCCCGGCGCCGCGCGGGTATCTATTTCGCCTGCCTGGGCGTGGGCTACCTCCTGGTCGAGGTCGCGTTGATCCAGCGCCTGAGCTTTCTGCTGGGGCATCCCACGTACGGTCTGTCCGTCGTGCTCAGCGGCCTGCTGGCTGCGAGCGGCCTCGGAGCCCTGGTGTCCCAGCGCCTCAGGAGCGCGCGCTGGCTACGCTTCGTCGTTCCGCTGGTGGTGCTGCTGGTCGGACTCCTCAGCTGGCGCTTCCTGCCTGGACTCGTCGGCGCGAGCTTCGGCGCGCGCCTCGGCGTCTCGCTGGCCGCGATCCTGCCGCTGGGCTTCGTCCTGGGGATGCCGTTCCCGCGCGGAATCCGTCTGCTGGGCGAGCGCGCCGTCCAGCTCGTGCCCTGGGCGTTCGGTGTGAACGCATTCTTCACCGTACTGGCGTCGGCGTTCGCGCCGATGTTCGCGTTGGCGCTGGGCTTCTCGAGTCTGTTCGCGCTCGCCGCCGCGAGCTATGCCGCCGCCTTCTGGGCGTTCGGGAGGGGTGACTTCGCGACCTCCGAAGAGCAGCACACCCAGACCGGCGCTCGTGAGCAGTCAGCGGCGGCGTCTGCATCCGACGCAGCCTGACCTGGAGCAGCCCGGGAGGCTCGCTCAGCCAGCGTCTGCCGCTGGTAGCTCGGTCTCGAGCCGGCGTTCCCAACCCCCGAAGGCCCAGAACCCCAGGGCGTAGATCACGACGGCCGAGATCAGCACGGCGTTGAATCCCAGATTCATGCTCAAGATCACGGTCCCGATCGAGCCGACCACGGTGGCCGAACCGTTGACCGCCCACGCCCAGGGCACCAGCGCTGGGTGGGTAGTGCGGATCTTGCTTATTCCGTACGAAAACGGAATGCCGAGGATGAAGGCGATGGGTGCGACGGCGAGCGCGGCGACGCTCATGCGCACTGCGGTGCCCGAGGCGATGAACGCGTCCACCAGGCTCGGGCCCACCAGCATCCAGAGGCCGATGTAGGCGGCGATACCGAGCGGTACCATCCAGGGACGAGGCGCTCCGCGCTGAATCCAGCCTTCGCTGAGCATGCTGCCCAGACCCGTGAAGATCAGGATCGAGAACAGCGTGACCACGATGGAGTAGAGCGGCGGCCCGAGCAGCAACGTCAGCTTCTGCATCAGGCTCACCTCGATGGCGATGAAGCCGACACCGATGCTGGTGAAGAAGGCGAGGGGGCCCAGCTTCGAGAAGGCGCCCGGGTTGTCGGCCTGTTCGTTCGCCTTGCGTCGACGGCGGAAGATCAAGAGCGGCGCGAGGATGAACGCTCCGGCGAGCACGCTGGAGAACGCGAACTGGCTCAGGATGAAGATCGGGTTGCCCTGGGAGACCTTGGTCGGTTCGCGGATGAACTCCGCTGATTTCAGCGGGGTGCTCCAGCGAGTGAAGTTGAAGAAGTAGGGCTTGTCGTCGGTGGTCGGCGTGATGTCTCGCGGAAACGAATCGACGAAGTCCTGCTTCTTGTCGCTGGCCAGGAACTGCTCGACGGGGTTGCCGTAGTGTCGTCCGGGCAGGTACACGCGCTTCATGGCGTGGGCCTTGGCGAAGTCCTCGAGCGCCTGCACCTCCTTCTCGCTGAAGTCGCCCTTCTTGAGCAGTACGGCGGTGAGCTGGTCTGGTGTGGCCAGCGCCATCACGGAGTGGCTGATGTCCTGTTTCCCGCGCTGCTTCAACGCCGTGTTCAGGTTGTTGACCAGCCGCAGGGTCTCCATCTCGGCTGCCATGCGCGTGATCTGCAGCACGCCGCCTTCGGCAAGGTGGTCGTACATCTGCCCGAAGGCTTCGACGGTGTAGAGGTAGTTCTCGGCGAGCACGTAGGCGCCGGAGGTCAGCGACGTCCAGGTGTCGATGCCCGTCATCTGCACCACGTCGTACTTCTCGGGCTCGCGCATCAGAGCGGTGCGCCCTTCGTCCTGGACCATCGTGATCTTCGGATCCTCGAGGATGCCCTTCGAGTACTCGGGGACGACCTTCTTGTGGACCTCGATCACGCCGGCGTTGAGCTCCACCGCCTTGATCTTGCTGGCGCCGTGGATCTTGGCGGCCCACACGTCATTTCCGCCGCCCATCCCGATGATGAAGACGCGCGGCTGGGTGCCCTCCTTGAGCTTGAAGGTCGCGGAGTACAGGGTGCGCTTCAGCACGTCGAGTCCACGGGGATCACCGCTGAAGTCGCTGATGATGGTGCCTGCGTCACCGTCCTGGAGGATGAACTTCTGCTGTGGGAGCGGCATGTAGAGCGCCGCCGCGCCACGACAGAACATGAAGCGCCACTGCACGGGCAGCGGGAGCACGTCGATGCGGCTGTTCGCGCTCCAGCGGGAGTACTGGTTTGCGCGAGCGAAATTGGCTCGCACCTTGTCGGTCAGGTCGAGGTAGGCCTTCCCCGGCACTGGTAGCCAGGTGTCGAGCTTGGGCATCAGCGCGATGCACGCCACGCTCAGCACTCCAGCGATGCCAATCGTCAGCTTGCGCTGAGCCGCGGGTGCCACCACCGCCAGGGACAGAAGCCCCAGAACCATTACCACAAGGAAAGTGCCCCCGGCGCCGAAGTTCCACAGCAGCGAGGGCACGACCACGCAGCCGACGCCAGCGCCCAGCAGGTCTGCCGCGTACACCCGGTTCACCCGTTCGGCGTTGGAGCTCAGCAGCAAACCAACGGAGGCGCCGCCGACGAAGAATGGGGCCGCGGCGACCAGGTTGAAGGTCGCGAAGCGTAGCGCCTCACCGACGCTGGTGAAGTTCAACGTGTCGGGGACGGAGTACGTCAGCAGGAACGCCCAGGTCAGGACCAGGGAGATCAGGTAGGCGAGGTTGAGCTTGTAGATCCAGCTCCGGGGGGTCGCGGACCAGCGCTGCTCGGTCAACGACAGGATCGAACCGCTGGCGCCGATGCCGAGCAGGCAGTTCGAGATGACCAGGAAGCCGAAGTGGAAATGCAGCCGCAGCGCGCAGACGCGGGTGAGCAATACCTGATAGGCCAGGAGCGACGCGGAGATGAGGGCGATCCCGAGCAGCGCGTAGGGAGCGACGCGGGGGCGGGGAGTCGGGCTGGGATTCGATGCCATGGCGGAGGGGGGCCTGAGCCGCGCGCAGCATGCCCGAGCGCCGCGCGATCCCGCAAGCTCGGGGGTCCGCGGGGCGGGTGCCAGCGCGGCTTTTTCGACCCACGCTGGTCAACGGTGCGCGGGCTGAGGTAACCAGCGGAACGTGCGCACAGCGGATCGCCAGCGGAGCGGCCCTTGGTGGCTCGGGGTCGTCGGCGCGATCCTGGCTGGAGTGTTGCTCCGCTTTCGTGTGTTCAGCACGGGCTTCATCCTGGACGACTACGTCCAGCTGGAGATGAGCGGCGCGACGGGCGGTGAGCCGCTGTGGGGCCGGGCGCCTGCCTACAAGCTGTACGCGTTCGTAGCCCAGGGCAGCGCACCGCAGCTGATGTCCCGGGGTAGCTTGCCGTGGTGGACCGATCCCGAACTCCTGGCAGCGCCGATGCGTCCGCTCCCGGGGCTGCTCATCGGGCTGGAGTATCGAGTGTTCGGAGCGCACCCGTTCGGCCCGCACTGTGTGTCCGTCGCGCTGTGGTCGATGATGATCCTGGTGGTCGCCGGATTCTTCCGCAGACTCCTGCAGCCGCTCCCAGGTCAAATTGCCACCTGGATTTATGCCCTGAGCCTCGCCCACGGCATGCCGCTGATCTGGGTGGCGAACCAGTGCTCCATCCTGGCCTGCGCGTTTGGTGTCGGCAGCCTGTGGGCGCTCCTCGAGTGGCGCGAGCGCGGCTGGCGGCCCGGGCGGTTCGTGTATCCGCTACTGCTCGCCGCTAGCCTGGCCAGCGCCGAGTACGGCCTGTGCGTGATCGCACTCGTGGTCTGCTACGAGCTGTTCTCCGCTGCCGCGCTGGCGCGAAAGCCCGCGCAGCGGCTGGCCGCGCTGCTGCCCCCGCTCGCAGTGCTGGGGCTACATCAGATCGCCGCTCGCAGCCTGGGTTACGGCGTCTCGGGCAGCTTGCTCTACATCGATCCGCTCCACGACCCGGTGCTCTACGCGCTGCGTGTGGTCCAGCAGCTACCCTCGATGCTGGTGGACGGGGTGCTGGGCCTGTTCGCGCCACCGGGTAACCCGTGGGTCGTGCTCTTCTCGCTCTTCGCGTTGCCAGTCCTGATCTGGTTCTGGCGCGTGGCTCGGCGCCAGAGCGGCGCGCCGCGAGATCTGGGCTGGTTGGTGCTGGGGAGCCTCGCGTCGCTGCTGCCCCTCTCGGCATCGGGCTACTCCACGCGCCTGATGATCATCTCCGGAGTCGGGCTCTCGGCGCTGGTGGCAGCGGCCAGCGTCGAGGCGCTGCGCGCCCTGCCTGCTCGAGCGGGCTCCGCTCCGGGGATCTCGCGCTGGGCAAGCGCGCTGGTCGCAGCGACGCTGCTGTTCTCTCACGGTATCCTGTCGCCCATGGGCAGCGCGGTCGAGACCCGGCTCGGCGCCGAGATGAACCGCGGCCTGCGCGACGCGGCCCTGGAGGCTCGGTTCGGTGCTCGCGACATCCTGGTGCTGGGCGCCACGGACACGTTCAGCTTCCACTACCCGCCGATGGTGCTGAAGCTGCATCAGCAACCCATCCCGCGGGGCTGGTGGGTGCTCTCGGCCTCGTATCAACCCCAGGCCGTCAAGCGTATCGACGCGAGCACGATCGAGATCGTCAGCTCCAAGGGCGATCTGCTGACCAACCCGAGCGCGCTGGTGTACCGCCGGCCGGATCACCCGCTGCAGCTGCAGCAGAAGGTCAAGGTTGGACCCGTCGAGGCCACGGTGCTCGAGCTGGGCGAGACCGGCCCGAGGCGCGTGCGCTTCCGCGTCGACGGTCGGCTCGATGACCCCCGCTATGCAGTCTACCTGGCGACAGCGAAGGGCTACGTGCGCTACCGCTTGCCCCCCATCGGAAAGGCCCAATATATCCCCGCGGCAGCGATCCCGAGCGTGGCGCGAAGCGGTGAGGGAGGCACGCGATGAGTGATGTCGCAGCGGCTCCCCGGCGACCAGGGCGCGGCTTCTGGAGTGCCCTCGTTGGCCTCGTGGTGTTTCACCTGGCGGGGGTGATGTACTTTGCGCCGCCTCAGGTGATCCTGGCCAAGCAGCCGGTGATGACCATGGACTATGCGCTCCACGTCTATCAGGTCGTGCGTGCGAGAGAGGCCTTCAAGGAGGGGTCACAGCTCTGGGGGTACGACCCGCTGCTGCTCGCGGGGCAGCCGGCTGGGGTGGTGGAGGATCTGACCAGCAAAGGCACCGAGCTCTGGGTGATCGGCCTGAACGCGCTCGGGGTCCATCCCGCCGTCGCCTTCAACCTCCTGCTCTGGCTGGTCCACTTCTCGATTCCGGCTCTGGGCTTCCTTGGCGCGCGGCTGTTCAGGCTCTCGCGGTCGCAGGCCCTCGGCGTGGCGTGGATCTGGTCCTGGTGCTGGTTCTTCGACTCGTTCCTGCACTGGTCCTGGTTCATCGGGATGATCAGCTGGAGTGGCGCCTGCGCGCTGAGCGTGGTGCTCGTCGGGTACCTATTTCGGTTCCTCGAGGAACGAAGACTCAAGCACTTCGTCGGCTTCGCTCTGGTGGCCGCGCTGCTCGCCATCCTGCATCCCTTCGCGGTCTTCGCGGTCGCGGTGCCCTGTCTGGCGCTGTACTTCAGGTCGGTGAAGCACCTGGGGGTCAAGGGGCACGCGCTCCTGCTCCTGGCCGTCGCGCTGGCCGGATCCACGGCGCTGGTGTGGGTGTTCCCGACCTTGCGCTTTCGACACTACGTGGGCGACGTCGACACGTTCTTCAACACCACCGCCTCCTACTTCGTCTTCGACAGCTTCGACCTGATGAAGGATGGTCGAAACACCGGAGGGCCGGTGCGCACGCTGCTGCGTACGCTGTGCTTCGTCGCTGCAGGCGTGTGGTTCTGGAGAAACCGCAAGACCGGTGACCGACGCTGGCTGC
>JAGQIY010000530.1 GCA_020430865.1 Myxococcales bacterium | reverse complement strand
CAGGTCGGCGCCGCCCACATCGGTGGGCTCGTCCGCCAGGAGGTCATGTCCTTCCGCCGAGATGCGGGTGGTGTAGGGGGCGCCGTCCAGGATGGCAGCGACCAGGTCGGCGAGGGCGCCAGGCGCCTGGATCGAGTCGATCAGTGAGCCAGCCTCGCGGGGAAGCTCGGGCATCAGCTGGATCACCTGCTTGGCCACGTCGCGCAGGCTCATCGCCAGCGCCTCGGCCTCGACGTCCTCCGTCGCCGGCCCCTCGATGCGCGTCACCTTGGCCCGCAGGTAGGGATCCGACTGCAGCATGCTGTCGAGGCGAATGCGCGTCAGCCCTTGCAGGATCAGCGAGTAGTTGCCCGAGCTGTGCTTGAGCGCCTTGAGCACCCGCGCGGCACAGCCGACCGGATACAGGTCTTCGACCGACGGGTCGTCGGTCGAGGGATCGCGCTGGGCGAAGATCGCGATCACCGGAGACGGCAGGTTGTGGACGTCTTCGACCAGCGCCACCGACTTCTCGCGGCCCACGTCGAAGGGCGCCACGGCGCCGGGGAAGAGCACCGCGTTGCGGATGGGCAACACAGCCAGTTCGTCCCCGAATTGGATTTCCTCCTCCGAGGGAGGTGCAGGCGTTTTCTCGTCGCTCATAAGTGGTGAGTCCTTACTCCTGGATATCCCGTCCGACTCGATGCCGCGCGATGCGCGGGCGTTGGTTTTTCAAATGGAGCGCCACGTGTTCACTGGCTGGTAGGCGCCACTCGCGGACGCAGGCTCTCTTCGCTCGAACAGTCAGACGGCCACCCCGACCGCGTTTTCACGCGTTCGCGGGAGCAAATCAAGCTAAGGCTGCACGAGCGTCACGCCAGCCAGCGATCGGAGAAAGTCCGCAGAAGCCGCGGAATCGTCGCAGGTCGCCGCGATTTCTTTCGGGGGTGAGGCGCGCTGCGCCGCCGCGTTCGACGCAGACGCAGCGCGGCGATCTGCCAGGGATCCGCGCCGTATGGAGCCGCGCTCTTCAAGCGTTGCTTCGAGGTGGCGCGGCGACGTTCGCCCTCCCCTCACCCCCAAACCCAGACCCACGAAAACATGAAAAGTCGCGCACGAACGCGAACATAGGGGGTAAACATGCAGGCGTGACGCGAAGTGTGTTTTTCGGGACTCCTGCCATCGCCGTACCCGCGCTACGGGCCCTGGCGGAAACGACCGAGGTGGTCGGTGTGGTGTGTCAACCGGACCGTCCCGCCGGGCGCGGGATGAAGCTGACAGCGCCCGCGGTGAAGCAGGCGGCGCTCGAGCTCGGCCTCGAGGTTCACCAGCCCGTCAAGGTCAAGACCGGCAACCTCGACGAGTGGCTCGAGGCGCGCGCCGTCGAGGTCGCCGTGGTCCTCGCGTATGGTCGCATCTTGCCTGAAGCGGTGCTCGCAGCGCCGCGCCGTGGCTGCATCAACCTGCACGCGTCCCTGCTGCCGGAGTACCGAGGAGCCGCGCCGATCAACTGGGCGATCATGCGGGGAGAAACCCGCTCGGGGATCTCGCTCATGCAGATGGATGCTGGACTCGACACGGGTCCCGTCTACTGCGCGCGGGAGCTCGCGATCGCCCCCACCGAGACGGCGGGTGAGCTGGCTGCGCGGATGGCCGACCTCGCGGCCGCGATGGTGCGCGACGACCTGCCGCGAGTGCTCGCCGGAGAGCTCGAGGCCACGCCTCAAGACGCCGCCCGAGCGAGTCACGCCCCGCCCCTCGAGAAGGCGGACCTCGTGGTCGACTGGAGCTGGGAGGCCACGCGGATCGTCGACTGGGTGCGCGGGCTCTCGCCCCTGCCCTGTGCTCGGACCACCCTCGAGGGCAAGACGCTCAAGCTGCAGCAAGCTCGCGTGTGTCCGGGGACCTGCCCGACGGGGTCAGCCGGCGAGGTGGTGATCGCCGACAAGTCTGGACTCGTGGTCGCCTGCGGCGAGGGCTTCGTGGAGCTCCAGCGGGCGCAGCTCGAAGGCCGGAAGGCCCTGGCAGCGGTCGATCTCGTGAACGGTAGGCTGCTCACGCTCGGGGCGCGCCTCGGCACCTGAACGCGACCTTGCGCAGTTGATTGCTGGCCCCGCGTCGCGGTGCGCTAGACTTCGCGCGGGGAGTCGAGTGACTGAGCGGGCCGACGCGGCAGAGCAACTGATCCAAGAGATTCAGCAGGAGTTCCCTGCGTTTCGCATCGTGCCGAAGCGAGGCAGCAGGCTCAATCACGCGATCGACCGAGCGCTCAGACTGCTGACCTTCGGCGGACAGCGCACTTACATGACCGAGTACTTCACCGTCCTCGGGGACACGCTGTACACCCCTCCCGGCTGGGAGCAGATGAGCAGCGAGGCCAAGGTGGTGCTGCTCAGACACGAGCGCGTCCACTTGCGGCAACGGCGTCGCTACACGTCACCCGGCATGACCTTGCTGTATCTGCTGCCGTTTCTCCCCCTGGGCCTCGCCTACGGCCGCGCTCGAATCGAGTGGGAGGCCTACGCGGAGACCCTGCGAGCGACCTACGAGGTCTATGGCCCGAGCAGCGCTCGAGACCCCGAGCTGAGGCGCAAAATAGTTGGCCGCTTCACGGGTCCAGCATACGGGTGGATGTGGCCATTTCCGCGCCGCGTTGGACAGTGGTACGACCAAGTTCTGGATGAGTTGGAAGAGGCCGATGAGAGTGGCGAACGCTGAGGGGAACAGCCGATGTCGGCTCCTGAAGGGGTATCACCGGTGAGCGGACCTGTCGTAGGCATCGATCTTGT
>JAGQIY010000529.1 GCA_020430865.1 Myxococcales bacterium | reverse complement strand
TGCAGCACGCCCTCGGTGGTGTTCGCGAGCGCGCGCACTCGCGGCGCGGGCAAGGCGACTGGCTCGCCGCTCACGCGCCGCGCGTTGCGGTAGGCGTTGCGAAACGCCGAGTGGCAGACCCACTCGGCGCGCTCCAGCGCTTGCACGCTGTCAGGCAGCGCACGGGAGGCGACGAACACCTCGGCGCACTCTCCGAGCTTCTTCGCGCTGAGACTCGAAGCCGCCTGCGCGCCCATGCGCAGCCCCAGATCGTAGCCGTCACCCACCAGGTCCAGCGGTCGATCGTCGAAGCTGAGCTCGTAGCGCAGGTCGGGATGCGACTCGCTGAGTTCCTGGAGCACGCCAGCCAGCAGGTATTCGAAGCCTACGGGCGCCGTGACCCGGAGCGTGCCCGTGGCGGCGCCCTGCTGCTCGCTCGCGCCGGCCCAGGCCTCTTCCCAGGCACCCAGGCAGCGCAGCGCTCCCTCGTAGAACACCTGACCTTCCTGGGTCAGCTTCAGCCCACGGCTCGTGCGCTCCAAGAGCCGAGCGCCGAGCGCGTCCTCCAAGGCAGTCAGCTGCTCGCTCAGGGTACTTTTCCCCACGGATAATTGCTTCGCGGCTGCGGCCAGAGAGCCGGCGCGCACGACGCTCACGAAGGTCACCGCCTTGGCGAGGTGGTCCGTGTGATCCTTGAGTGACGCGGTGCGCATCGCCATGGGCCGGCGCAGGATCGCCCGCCGCTACTCGATGCGCAAGCTGACGGCGCGGTCGATGTGCAGCCCTTCGAGGGCGCTCACGAAGTCGACAGGGCTGGTGATACGCCGCCTCGGCGCCTGCTCTCCGGCGAGCTCTTGCAGCTGCTGCAGGGTCTCGGGGCTCGCCGACTCCGGCACGTGGTCCTCGAGCTCCGTCTGCTGACCGTAGAGGCCGAGCCAAGCGTTCAGGCGTCCAGCGTACACCCGCTCGCTCGGATCCAGCAGCGGCTGGTCGTCGCTCGGGCTGGAGCCATGAATGCCGCGGCCACCAAGCACTCCGAGCGCAACCAGGATCGCCGGCGGAACCTGACCCAGTCGCTCGAGGGCAATCTCACAGCTGTCCTGGCTGAGCAGGCACACCAGGAGCCACTCGAGATCGGGTTCACCGCCAGGCAGAGGCGTCAACGCCATGCTCGAACCGCTCGATGGAGCGCACAGCAGCTGGTCGCGCTCCGGGCTCCCGATCCCGAGGCCGAGACGCGTGGCCAGCTCCTCACGCAGCTGACGGCGTGAGCGCTCACTCCCGTCCGTGGTCTTCGTCAGCCCGTCCAACGCAGCAAACCACGGCGCGCCACCCGAGGGCATGCGCACCCGCACGCGGAGTCCACTCGAGGTCCGCTCGTAGGGGCTCCGCTCCACGCCCGAGCGATTCACGCCAGAGCTCGGTGGAACCAGGCTGCTCGCGGGCGCGGACCGGGATGCCGCTCCGAAGCCCGCCGGGATGGTGTCGTCGGCGGTGATCTCCTCGAAGGCAGGGTCAGTCTCAACCGCGTTCAGGTCGGGCGATGATTTCCGCGTAGAATTAGAGTTCGACACGCCGGGTGACCTCCAGGAAACTCGACGGGGACCGTTCTCCGCCGAACCAAGCCAAGCACGCCGGGAGCAGGGAAAGAGTGAAATGCTGACGATCCGTCATGATAGCTGCTGCAAAGCGTGCGTTTACCTTACCTCAGAAGCCTCCCCCCGGCTGGATAGTTCAGTCGATGTCGGCCTGGATGCGCTCGGGGGCGTGTGGCGCATCGAACCTGGCTCCGAGCTCCCCCAGAGTCCCCTCACCCCCAAATCCCCGGGCAAGAGCCGGCAGAATCGGGGCGTTTCGCCGCGCCGGGACACTCCCGCCGTCCTGGTGTAAGCGTTTGGGGACAGCGTCCCCCTCGCCGTCTCCTGCCACCGCCAATGTCGCCCACTCCGCAACAAGTCAAAGCTGCACTGAGTGAACTGAAGCTGGCTGCGCGCAAGGAGCCGAAGCTCGCGTTTTCGGGCTGCCTCGGCTTGCTGGAGCGCCTGGGGACGCACGGCAGCGAGTACGACGAGGTCCTGACGAGTATCGCGACCTGGCTGCCCCAGGTGCTGAAGCGCTCGAAGCCTGCTGCCGATGAACTCAGCGACTGGCAGGAGCGCCTCTACCAGGCGCTGAGCAGGAACCCCGAGCGCCTTGGGGCGCTCGCCGACCAGTGGGGTCGCTTCTGCCTGAACAAGACCAGCGCGCTTCGCTGGGCTGAGCGCATCCGCAAGGAACTGAACGGGGAGTGGCGGCCGCCGCACCTGGTCGCTGCCTACCTGCGGTGTCTGTTGCCCGCGGAACGCTACGCAGAGCTCCTGGAGGCGCTGGACGAGCTACCGAACCCGAGCTGGGAGGAGCGCCTGCTCGGCGTCACGGCCCTCGCCGCTGGAGGGGATCCGGACGCCGCCGTCCGCTACGCAGAGACCCACGGAACGCTGAAGTCACCGACCGCCGTGGCGCAAGCTTGCGAGAAGGTGCTGATCGACGCGGGGCGCAAGGACGAAGCGTACGCGCGCTATGCGCTGCGCGCGGGAGAGGCGTCGACCTACGTTGCCTGGTTCCGTGCGGTCAGGAAGAAGTATCCAGCTCGCAGCCCGGAGAGCATCCTCGCTGACCTGGTAGCGGCGACGCCCGAGGAACCAGGGAAATGGTTCGCAGCGGCGAAGGACGCCAAGCTCTTCAAGGAAGCCATCGCGCTGGTCGAACGGAGCCAGGCCGATGTGCGCACACTGCTGAGAGCCGCCCACGACTACGGCGAGAAGGAACCCTGGTTCGCCATGGAGGCGGGGCTCGCCGCCCTGCGGTGGATGCTGGAAGCCCCACATTTCGAGATCACCAACACCGAGATCTGGAACGCCTACAACGCGACTCGCGTCGCCGCGAACGCCGCGGACCGACGGGATGAAGCCATGGATCGCCTGCGCGAGTTGCTGGGGCGGGATTCGGTTCGCGATCGAGTCGTGACCCGGGTGCTGAGCCGCGAGCTCGGCCTGAGCTGAGAGACGAGGAGGAAGGGAGCTCGGGCCATGCGTGACCCGGCGCGGCACGTCAGCGCGTCACACGCGAAAGGTACGACGCGTACGGGCTCTCGGGGTGCTTCGTGATCAGCCGATCAGCCAGCTGCTTCGCTTCCGCCTTGCGGCCCAGCGTCATCAACGCTTCCACGCGGATGACCAGGCGCTCCTGCCCCAGGAGCCCGACACCGGGGTTGGAGTCGAGCAGAGCAAGACACTCCGACGCGCGCCCAGCGCGCAGCAAGGCGCGAGCCTCGACCAGGCGCTTGCGCTCCGCCGCCAGCTGACTCTCACGGCTCTGCGGCTCACGCGCTGGCGCTTCCGCGACCGCGCCGGCTCCAGCCGCCGAGGCGCTCCCGCGCTTCCGGGTCGGCGGCTCGTCGCTCACGGGGTTCGCCGCCGGCGCCGGAACCCCGTTCGCCTTGACGGGGAGTGGCCCGGGGGAGGCACCCTGACGTTGCTGCGCGGGCTTCGTGGGTGCGGTGACCGGCGGCGGATCGTGGGTGATCTGCTTCACCTCCTGGCTCACCACGACGCTACCACCGCCGAGGACGATGCCCAGAATCAGCGGCTTTGCCAGAGCGGCAACGCTGAACCCTGCGGAACCGCCGACCGCCCCCTTGGTGACCGCGCCTGCCTGCGCCGCCTTGGCAGCTGCCGCGGCTCCCAGGCCACCTCCGCCCGCCGCAGCTCCCGCACCCACCGCGAGCGGCGGGAGCGTCGCCGACAGCTTGGTCCACACTCCGCTGACCACCCGCTCGCTCGGCCCGCTCTGGGCTTCGCCCTGGATCAGCACGCGCTCGAGGGTCGTCGCCTCGCTCTCTGGATCGGTCCAGCGCAACGGATCAGACATCCTTGACCTCCTTGCGGCGAGAGCTGTTGCTCGTCGATTCTTCGTCCTTCCGCGTCTGCGCCGCCGGCCCGGCGGGAGGCGTATCCGGATCACTCAAGCCTAGTTCCGCGCGGAATGATGCACGCGCCAGTCGCAACCTCGACCGCACCGTCCCCACCGGGATGCTCAGCAACCCGGCGATCTCGTCACCCGAGAAGCCTTCTATCTCGAACAGCGAGAACACCAGCGCCTGCTCCTCGGGCAGACGGCCGAGAATGCGGGAGACCAGACTCAGCGTGTCCCGACGGCTCTGAGATCGGCGCCCGTCGTGGCTACCGGGGGTCTCGGCGACGTCTTCGCCCTCACCCACCGCCTCGCGGCGAGCGAGGTGCCGCCGGTGGTTTCGCGCGACGTTGAAGCAGATACCGAACAGCCAGGTCGTGATCTTCGAGCGACCGGCGAAGTCCGGCAGCCGCCTGTATGCGACCAGGAAGACCTCCTGAAGCAGGTCCGGGAGATCGGCGTCCGGCACTCCCAAGCGCAACAGAGAGCGCCAGGCGAACGCCACGTGCTCCTGGTAAAAGCGTTGGAAGTCGAGGGGTTGAGTCATTGCGTTCGAGGTCTCGGGGGACCCGAGTCGAGGCCTACCAGGGTGAGTGTACAGCGGCCGGCCGAGCGATCACTCGATGCGGAAGCCGAGGGAAATCTGAGCCGTCTGAGCAACGTCGTTTCCCGGCGTGAGCTGGCCCACCCCGCGCACCAGGAACTCGTCGCGATTGAAGGGGACCACCAGGCGCAGGTCGCCTCCAACCCACCAACCTGGCGCGAAGCTCCAGAGCGCGGCGACCCCGGCCTCGGCGCCGAACCAGGCATGGGTCGCGGCGGATACCTGCTGAAATCCGAACGCCTCGCCGCGGATCGCCCCGCCGAGCAAAGCGCCGCACGCCCCGAGCTGCAGCGGGCGCTCGCCACCGTAGTAGCAGCCCTCCGCGCCCAGCTGCCACAAGTCGACGTCGACCTCGCCCTCGCCCAGCCGATGAGTCGCGGTAGCAAAGCGGCGCCCGAGCAGACCAACCCGCGCATTATCCCCAAGGAAAATACCGAGCTGGAGCTGGAGCCCGAAGCTCTGGCCGCCCAGCAACCCATCGCTCTCGGCCGGTCCCAGGCCCAGCGACCAATCTGGCGTGACCAAGGGCAACCGGCGCCCGCCGGGGTCCGCGGAGACCGGCGACGGCGCGGCCGCCGGAAGCGGCGGCGGGATCAGGCGCGGCGCGAGATCGGGTGGCGCTCCGGGGTCGGGGGACGTCGGGAGGTCGTCGCCGGACGACGTCTCGTACGGCGAGTCTGGCACATCCTCCGCACCCAGGAAGGTTGGATCCAGCAGCATGCTGATGGCCAGCGCAGCTGCTGCGCCCAGCTCGTCGCATTCCCCCTGGGTCCCGGGCTGCGCATCCGTACGGATACGTCGGACACCGCTACGCTGACCCGTCATGCGCACCTCGGCCTGGAGCCCCGCCGGCGTGCGCCGGAAGTGCACAAGCAACTCGACTGGATCGCTGGTCGCGGCGCTGAAGGGCCGCTCGAGCAGCACCTCGACCCGAGAGACCAGCTCCGCGTGCCCGGGACAGCTCAGCGCATCCCCCTCCCGCAGCACGCTGAGCCTTGCGGCGCTCTGGGCGCCGGCCGTGGAGGGAAGGGTCGAGCAGATGGCGAGCAGCGCCCAACCCAGCAGGGTCGACCGATCTCGCGCAGTGCTGACCAAGGCTCCCACGGCGCGTCAACCTAGTGCGAAACCCGCGCCGCGCACACGGCAATCCTTGGTAGAGCCCGGCGGAGGGCTCAGCGCACCTCAGAGCGCCGCGCCGCCAGCCTTGTCTCCGTGCGGTTGCGTCGGAGCCAGGTTGCCGAAGTAGATTTCCTTGAAGGTGCGGCCCAGGGTCGGGCTCGAGAAGTCGTGCATCAGCGTCACCCGCTGGATCTCGATCTTCTGCCCCTTCTGCAGCTCGGTCTTGCCGACGGCGGCCCAGGCCTCGCCCTGCTCCGTCTTGAGGCGCACGTAGGTGTAGGAGCTGACTTGAATCGTCTCCAGCACCTCACCGCTGACGTTCTTGGCAGCGTCGCCCTGGGCGGGTTCGCCGCTTCCCGTTCCGGGGTGCCCTGGAGGCATCTCGTTGCCCACCGCCGGGTGTCCCGGCGGCATGTCGTTCCCGACCGCCGGGTGTCCTGGTGGCATCGCTCCTCCCGGATCGTCTCCCGGGGTCGTCGGGGGATGGCCCGGAGGTAGCTCCGTGTTCTCGGCAGCGACTCGCGTCTGGCCCTTCCCCTGGTCCTTGGGGTTGGTCAAGAACAAGCCGATGCCCGCTGCGCCGATGATCGCGGCTCCCAAGACGTACGCCATCCTCATGTCGCTGCTGGAGCTAGCACGGCGCCGCCCCCTCGCCCAGGCCCTCGCCGGGTGCCCGACTCAGCCTGCAGGAATTGCGATCACCGCCACTCCCACCAGCAACACGGCGAGCCCGGCGAAGGCCGCCTGGACCCAGCCGCGATGCCGCGAGTCGTCGAGGGTGCCTGCCACCTTCGCGGCGATGGTGGCCTGCAGGGCGTAGTAGATGGCGAACGCCCGTGACGCCAGGGCGACGATGGTGAAGATGTTGCAGGTCCAGACCAGGGCGATCCCGGCGCCCGCCACCAGGGCGTACCCCAGATTTTTTCCTCGCGGCAACTTATCACCCAGGCTCTGCTCGAGCAGTCCGCCAGCGCCGACCGTGTCCGCGACCGCCGCGCTGAACTGGCTCATCACCGCCGCGACCACCAGCATCGCGGGCAACACGCTAGCGACCGCGGACGAGAGGTCGATGACCGCCGTCTCGTCCACACTGTCGGGGAGCAGCTTCAGCGTGGGCAGGGTGAGGGTGAGGAAGGCGATGTAGATCGCACCAGCGATCAGCTGCGCCCAGCGCATGGTCTTAACACGTTTCTCTGCGGAATATTCGTCTCCAAGGTAGCGGGAAGTCTCGAAGCCCTGCACCACGATCAGGACGCCCGCCAGAACGCGCGCCAGATGCCACGGGTCCCTCGAGGTGATGTGAGAGGCGGGAACGTCGCCGAGGTGACCCGTGTCGTAGACGAACCAACCGACGAGCAGCGCGAGGATGATCGAGAGCTTGACGGAGACCGAGTACTCCTCGAGGCGCTCGAGCAGCTTGAGCCCCTTGAAGAAGCCAGAGACGCCGATCAAGCCCAGGATCAGCGTGGTGATGATGCGCCCCACGAGCTGGCTCTCGTGGCCGATCCCCTTGAGCACGAACGACGCGAGCAGGCTCAGGTAGAAGGCGACCGAGACCACGTAGGAAGCCGACAGCGCGAGGTCCGACGCATCCTCCAGCCAGCGCAGGCTCCTCGGAGCGTCGTCGCCGCCCAGGAGCTCTTCGGCGTGCTTGATGTTGAAGCGCACCGCGGTGCCGATCACGTAGGCGATCAGCACGACCCCGATGATGGCGATGGGGGCAAAGACGCCCACCGCGTGGCCAAGCAGGGGCACGACCACCAGGAAACCACTACCGATGATCGAGGCGAGGGGCGTGACGGTCGCGCGCCAGAGTTCGTTGTCGCGCAGCTTGGGCCAGAGCAAGCAGCCAAGCAGCGCCAGCGCCACCAGCACCAGTACGACGTCAAGCCACATGGCCAACCCCGTCGGGCATGCGGCGTGCCCCTCGAGCGCTGGGCGGAGCGCTCACGCCTGCTTCGACAGCGCGCGCAGATCGAGCCTTCCGTCGCGCAGCGGAGGACACCAGAAGTAGTTGCCGGTGAGCGGCGTGGTGAAGCGAAACAGCGCATCGGTGATGCCGTCTTCCAGGCCAACCATGCGCCTCAGCTGGGCCTCGAAGGCGTCGAACGAGCTCCCGAAGGCCACGAACATCAGTCCTGCGTCGGCGCCATCGCTCCAGGGCATGGAGCGGCGCCAGACGAAGGCCTCGGGCTCGAAGCTCTCCTGAGCCGTGCGCTTGACGTGGGCGGATTCCGGGGCGTCCCCCAGCTCCTCGTTGTCGGAGACGCGGCGCCCGATCACCAGGTCACGCTGTTCCGGGAGGATCCGCTCGAGGGCCTCGAAATCATGCTGCCACAGCTGCACCGCCACGTAGCTCGAGCCGGCGATGCCTGGCGGACCCTCGGGGCGAATGGCGGCGGCGACGGCTTCGTCTCCCTTGGGGTTCTCGGTGCCGTCCTCGTAGCCGCTCAGATCGCGGTTGGTGTCATGGGTGAACGCGGACACCGCGCGCGTGAGTTCGAAGCCTGGGGCGAGCCTCCTCAGCAGACGCTGGCTCTCGAGCAGGAGCTGCCCCGGTGCATCGCCGCGCAACCACACCCAGAGCGCACACGGCGTCGAAGGTGAAGACACGCCAGGGCCGCTCAGAGCCGGGATCTCCCGCAAAGCGTCCACGTCCGCACCCAAGGCGGCCGCGAGGCTGTGGCTCACCCCCAGAACCCATGAGGCATTCCATGCCGACTCGGCCAGCGCTTCGAGCACCGGGCGCGGATCCGTGTCGGGGATCTGACGCAGGAACAGGTAACGACCGAACTGCGGCAGCGGCTGCATGATGGCGGGCTGAAAGCTCATGGCGCGCTCATCATCGCGCTCAGCTGCCATGGCGCAAGACAAACAGCGCAGCTCGACGCCGCAGGATGAACGCCGCAGAGACCGGGACCAGACGAACGCCAGGGCGCTCGGCGACCGCGGCTGTTGACCCGAGCGACGAAGGGAGGTGATAAGCTCGCGCGCGTCAGCAGGAAACGAACGAGGTGCGCCCGTGAAGCGACAGGAAGAAGACGACGTCGTCGAGGTCAGCGAGCTGTACAGCACCGCGTTACCGTGGCCCACACCGTGGACGGTCGAGGGCGTGGTCGAGGCGCTGGAGCCGCTCACCCTGAGCTCACGCCAGCAGCGCATGCGCGAGGTGATCGCGCAGCGCTTGTCGAGCGTGACCGTGGTGATGGACGAGCCTCACGACCCCCACAACGGAGCAGCCATCGTGCGCAGCGCAGAGGCCTTCGGCGTGCAGCAGATCCACGTGGTGCCCCAGGCCGAGGACAGCTTCTTCGTGTCCACCGGTGTGGCGCGGGGCACCGAGCGCTGGGTCGACGTGATCGTGCACGAGAGCCCCCTCGAGGCCATCGCGAGCCTGCGAGACTCGGGCTTCACGCTCGTCGCGACGCATCCCGAGGGTGACCTGCTCCCCGAGGATCTGGTCCACATCCCCAAGCTCGCGCTGGTGCTGGGCAACGAGCACGAGGGGATCGGCGAGGTGTTGCTGGAGGCCGCTGAGCGCAGCGTGCGCGTGCCGATGCGTGGCTTCGTGGAGAGCCTGAACGTCAGCGTCTCTGCCGCCGTGCTGCTGGCAGCGGCGACGCGGGACCGGACCGGGGACTTGCCTGCTGACGATCAGCGCCGGCTGTATGCCCGAGGGTTGTTCCGCTCGGTGCATCGCGCGGGCGAGATCCTGGCCAATTTGCAGCCCCGCTGAGACAACTCGCCGTGCGCGGAGCGACCGGGGGTGACTCCGGGCGCAGCCCTGTGCTACCGGGGTTGCCCTGTTAGGGACGCCGAACGCGGCGTATAGAACCCCTCCAAAGTTCGCGATTTCAACCTGCCGACGTCGGTACTAGCGTGCCGACCGGCCGACGGTGGCTTCGATGGCAAGCAGTTCTCAAGAAACCAGCGTGATCGGCGCGTCTACCCAGCTCGTGGGGCGCGTCAGTGGCAACGGCTCGCTCCGCCTCGAAGGCAGCGTGCGCGGCGACGTCGCGATCAGCGGACCGATGGAGGTCCTGGCGAACGCTGCGGTCGAAGGTGACGTCGCCGCGGAGTCGCTGGATCTGGCGGGCTCGCTGATCGGCGACGCGCGCACCACGGGTCCGATCACGGTGCGGGACGGAGCGACCGTGCGCGGCACGTTGATTGGCTCCCAGGTGACCATCGATCCCGGCGCCCGCGTTGCGGTGCGGCTGGAGACGGAGTTCGAGCTCGACTTCTAGGCGCAGCTGCGGCGCGAGGATCGCGCGCGGCATGCGATAGCTTCACGGAGGATTTCCCCATGGCAGGCACGGTGATTGGTGAAGGGCTCAGCATCGAAGGCGAGCTCACGAGTGACGAAGAGGTCGTGGTGCACGGCACCCTGCGCGGCACGTTGACCGCAGGTGACGTGGTGTCCGTCGGTACCGAGGGCACCGTCGAAGCGGACATCAACGCCGCTTCGCTCAGCGTCGCCGGAAGAGTGACGGGCAACGTGACCGCCTCGGAGCGGGTGGACATCCAGGCGGGTGGCCGCCTGATCGGAGACGTCAAGGCAGCTCGCCTGACGATTGCAGACGGTGCCTCGTTCAAGGGCAACGTCGACATGGATGCGTGAGGTAGAGGCGCATGTCTGACGAGTCGGTCATTGGCGCGACGACGCGCATTCGCGGAAACGTCACCGGCAGCGGTTCGCTGGTGGTCGAAGGCCAGGTCGAGGGTGACATCGTCATGGAAGGCGATGTGGTGCTTGGAGAAGGCGGCCGTGTACGCGGCAGCATCCAGGGCGCGAGCCTGCGCGTGGCGGGCCAGGTCGCTGGCGATCTGAAGGCCGGCGACAGCATCAGCGTCGAGTCCGGAGCGCGCGTGGTGGGCGACATCATTGCCGCGCGGATTGGAATCGCCGAGGGCGCGTTGGTCCGCGGTCTGGTCCAGACCGAGGGTGAACCCGCGCCTCGTCCAGCAGTCCGCAGCGCCGCTGCGGCGCGCAGCATCCCCTCTCGCAGCACGAGTGCGGCCCCCCGAGCCGCCGCGCCCAGCCGCCGCCCCAGCGCGGCCCCGGCGAAGACCCAGGCCAGCCCGGCGAAGTCGAAGAGCGAAGAGAAGGCGGAGCCGAAGGAGAAGCCTTCCAAGCCGAAGAGCGAGTCGAAGGCAGCCAAGAGCCGCAAGCCCCCGGCGCCCGTGGTGCCCGCGGTACGTCGCGGCGCGCAAGCAAAGAAGAAGCGAAAGGCTCGCTGATCCATGAGCCACCGACGGCAACGCCTGCTCGAGCTGCTTCGAGAGCGGAGCTTCGCGCGCAAGAAGGTGATCCTGGCGAGCGGTCGTGAGAGCGACTTCTTCATCGACTGCAAGCAAACGGTGCTGACCGCCGAGGGCCACGCGCTGGTTGGTGAGCTGATGTTCGACCTGCTGAGTGAGCTGCCCGAGTGTGATGCGGTGGGTGGCGTGGAGCTCGGCGGGTGTCCGCTAGCGAGCGCCGTCTCCCTGGTCAGTCACCAGCGAGGGCGCGACCTGCCTGCGCTGTACATCCGCAAGCAGCGCAAGGATCACGGCAGCGCGAAGATGGTGGAAGGCGACAAGGCGCTGAAGCCCGGGCTGCGCGTCGTGATGCTGGAAGACGTGGTGACCACCGGCGGCTCCTCGCTGCGCGCGGTGGAGACCCTCAGGGCCGAAGGCGCCGAGGTCGTGGGCATCGCGGCGCTGGTCGATCGTCTCGAGGGCGGCGCCGAGACGATTCTCGGCGGCGGTCTCGCGTTCAAGCCGCTCTACACCCGCAAGGACTTCATCCCCGACTGAGCCCCGCGTCCCTCGCAACGAGCCGAGGCGCTGAGCCGAGCCGCGAAATCTGCCGGTGATTCTCGTGTGAATTCGCGGTAGTCTCGCGGCGTGGGTGTTCGTTGGATCCTGCCTTGCGCGGCGCTGGTGTGCTGGTCGTCGCTGGCCATGGCGGCGGAAGAAGCCAGCGATGGGAAGCAACCGAGTCGCGAAGAGATCGAGGCCTGGCTCGATGCCCGCTCGTTGCCCGACACCCGCGGCGATGAGCCCGCTGAAGGCGACGACGAAGCGCCCCCGCGACCTCCGCGCTCCCATGGCGTGGTGGTCGAGAGCGGTCTCGGCGCCATGGGCTACGTCGGTACGCTGAAGAACGTCACGCCCACCTCGCCGTGGTTCCACCTTCAGGCCGGGTACGAGATCTTCAAGTGGGCGATGGTGTTCGGTGAGGGCGACTTGATGTTCGCCAACACCAGCTACGCCAACCCGCCACCTCAGCCACGCGCCTTCGCGATCTGGGGTTTTGGCGGTGGGCTGCGCTTCACGGTGCGCCCGACGGATCGCTTCGGTATCTACCTCCAAGGCAGCGTGGGTGCAGCCAAGGCGAGCGAAGACGTGCTGCAGGTCTACGGCTATCGCGACGCCGCGGACCTGAACCCCTACTTCGGCGGCCTGCTCGGTCTCGAGTGGTACCAGGTGAGTCCGCATTTCGCGCTGTCCGTGGCTGGCGGCGCCCGCAACTACGACTCCGGCTTCGCGCGTTCGCGCTCCACCGCCACCGAGATGATGTGGCTCGGCATCGCGTCCCTGCGCTACGCGTTCTGATCAAGCCCCGTCGACGCAACCGGATCGGTCAGCGGGTTTGGGGGTGAGGGTCGCGCCATTCGTGCGCTGAACGGCCGAGCGCCGCGGCCACCCAGCGCGCGGCGGCGGGCGGCTGCGCGAGGTTGAGCCGCTGCTTGGGCAAGAGCCCGGTGCGAACCCCCGCCATCGACTCCAGCATCAAGCGCCGGAACAGCGGGAAGCGCGTCACGACGGGCATCGCCAGATCACGCAGCAGGCCGAGTCCAGAGTACCCCGACTGGAAGAACGGCGTCAGAAACCGGGTGGCCCACTGGTAGTAGTCGAGGTGAGCCGCCCGCTGGCTGGCGAAGCGATGCAAGCGCTCGTCCAGCGTTCGAGGCTCGGGTGCCGTCAGGCACCGTGCGAGCACCCAGGCGTCGAGCAGCGCGAGGTTCGCGCCCTGCCCCAGTTGAGGGCTCATCGCGTGAGCCGCGTCCCCCACGTAAACCAGCGCCCGGCCATTCAAGCGCGCGATGCTCACGTCCGCGTAGCTCGTGAAGACCAGGTCGTCCAGGGTCCGCAGCTGCGCGAGCACCGGGGCCGCCTCGGGCGCCATGCTCAGCGCTTCGTCACGCCACGCATCGATGCCCTGTTCGCGCCAGGCCAGCGCGGTGTCGCGCTGCAGGCTCCAGAACACGCTCACGAGCGGAGTTTGATTCCTCGCGGATCTGGGGCCAAGCCCTGTCGGCAGGAACCCGAGCATGCGCCGCGTACCGCGGACTCGCTGGTGCAGCGCTCCCGCGAAGATGCGCTCGGGGTCGGGCAGAACACCCCAGGCCGCGCCCCACGGATACTCCTTGCTATGGCGAGCGGGTGCTGGTGAGACATCCAGCGCCGAGTGCGCTCCTCCCGCGACCACCAGGAGCTCGTGCTCCCCCGCCAGCGCACCGGCGGCATCCCACAGTCTCCAGCCCCCACTGGCGCCGTTGCTCGGTCGAGCGCGCGCGATCTCGCAACCACAGTCGAGCGCGATGTCCTGTCGCTGCGCCGCACGCAGCAACACCTCGTAGAGCGCGCCGCGATGCATTCCCTGAGCGAAGGACAGCTCATCCATGTCGGAGTACGCCAGCGTCATCACGCGACGCTGCGTTTCTCTGCGGATCACGAGCTCACGAACGAGCGCTCCGCGCTCGAGCACCGCATCCAGCAACCCCAGGGCATCCAGCACGCACATCCCCGTGGGCTGCAGCAAGATGCCCGCGCCGACCGGGCCAGGCTCTGGGACGCGCTCGTACAAACTCACGCGATGCCCGGCCCGCGCCAAGAAGAGCGCCAGCGCCGTGCCAGCGTATCCTGCACCGATGATGCCGACGTTCACTGCGTGCGCAGCATGGAAGAGCAGCGCGGGAAATACTAGTGAGGCAGCTGACCGCTGACCACCAGGTGACGATCGCTGCTGGCCCGCACCTCGAAGTCAGCGAGTCCGGCCCGTGCCAGCTGCTCGCGAACCTCGTCGAGGGTGAACGCCGCGCGCAGCGAAGCTTCGAAATCCCTGCGCAACACCTCGGGTGCATCCCCCGCATACAGCGCCACGAGACGCTGCGCGTCCGTCAGCGACGCCGGCCGCAGCAGATCCATCACGATCACCCGTGCGCCAGGGCGCCCCAGCTTGCGGACGCTCTGCCACATGACTCGCGGCTGGTGCAGGTGGTGCAGCAGGCTGTTGCTGATCACGAGATCGTAGGCGTGGGACGCGAGGGGGAGATCCGGCAACAGAGCGCGCGTCAGAGAGACTCGGCTCCCCAGGCCATGACGGTCGACCAATCGACGCCCATGAGCCAGCATCGCCTCGGCGCCATCCACGGCGTCAATTTTCCACCCAGCAAATTTGAGCGCCAGGCGCACGGGGATGTCAGCCGGACCACAGCCCAAGTCGACCACCCTCAGCGCGGGGTGGCTCAGGGTCTCCGCGACCAGGTCGGCGAACGCCGAGTTGGGCTCCGAGAAGTCGGCCTGCGCATAGGCCAGCGCCTGCTCGGCCTCATCCATCAACTCCGGCTCGACGACGCGTTGCATGGTGCGATCCTCACACCAAGCCGTGAGCCGTGCAAGACGGCGCACCGAGCCGCGGGCCGTCGCAGAACGATCGCGCGAACCCGGGTCGCGTCTGCTCGCCGAGCCCTCACGCCCTGGCTGACGCGATGCGGCGCCAGAGCTCTTCCGGCGTGAGAAAGCGCAAGGCTTGCCGGGCCAGCGCAGCGCCTTCGAGCTCGCGGATCACGTCGACGATCACCTGATTGGCCGGCGCCGCGAGGCCTGCGCTCCTCGCCCGGTCGACGACCTCTCCGTTCAGGTCGTCTATTTCCGTACGGCGACCTCGCTCGAGGTCCTGCAGCGTGCTGGACTTCGCCCGAGGATCGATCTTCACCAGCGACTTGGCGATGCGCAGAAACACGGCGTCAGGCAGCGGGAGCGCCTTGACGATCAACCCGGGTGGCAGCGCGACCACCTTCGCTGGTCGGAGCCCCGTGCGCCGAAACACGTCCAGGCCCTCGGAGACACAGGCGGCGAAGCAGCGCCGGATGTCGCGATTCGACACGGCGTCCTTGATGGTCATGCCGACCGCCGCAGACACCCCGTTGTTCAAGTTGACCAGCAGCTTGCCGGCCTGCACGTTACCGATATCGTGATGGAGTTCGAGGGGTAACCCGCCGCGGCCAAAGCACGCCTCCAGGCGCTCCAGCGCGAACAGGCCAGATCCGAGCACGCGCCCGGCGCTCAGCGGCCCACTCGTTGCCTGACGGAAACACTTGTCGCCCTCGATCACGACGTTGAAGGATACCATCCCGGGAACGATCGTCTGCTCACGCAGGGTCTGGCGCAGTCGCTCGGCGTTGCGCAGGCCGTTCTGAAAGCTGACGACCAGCGCACCTGGCCGGAGAACCTCGCGCAGCTCTTCGGCAGCACCAAGCGTCTGTGCGCTCTTCACCGTCACCAGACAGACGTCGACCTCCGAGAGCGCTCTCGCGTCGCTGACCACGCGCACCGACGGAGCGAGACGCTTGCCCTCGAGATCGAAGGCGCAGAGTTCGTCGGCAACGTCGACGAGCCACTGACGACCGTGCAGCACGACCTCAGCCCCTCCTGCTGCGAGGCGCAACCCAAGATAGCCTCCGATGGCACCAGCACCGAACACGCCGAGCTTGAGCGGATCAGCCATCATGCGAACTCGAGACAACCGCAGGGCAGCGGCGGAAAGGCGGGTAGGAACATGCGCGCTATCCTAATGCCTGCGGACGCGAACCACAGTGCAGTATCCTCGCTTCCATGCGTCGGCGAGTCGTGGCTGGGAGCTGGATTGCAGGTGTGATGCTCGCATTCTCTGGCACGCCCGCGCTCGCTGGGCACAAGAGCGAAGACGCCGGGATCCTGAGCGCTGGCTACATCCACAGCTTCGTCTGGGGTCACTCCCCGGCCGCCGGCAACGGCCTGGAGATCTCCTACGAGTACTACCCCAGCCGGGAGCTCATCGGCCTCGGGACCTTCGTGCAGCTCGAGGACTACGACGGGACACGCCGAGAAGCATTCGGCGCGCAGGCAAACAGCTACTTCTTCGGTGCCGAGGTGGGCTGGGCTCATCGCGGGGCGGACGCTCAGCACACCTCGACCCACGGCCTTCACCTCGGGCTGTTCGCCTCCGCTGGCTTCGCTCTCATCTCTTTCCGCGTGGTACCCGCTCTGTCCCCGGAGGAAGCAGGTCACGGCACCGAGATCAGTCTGACGCTGGGGCTGAAGCTGTTCTACACCCTGCATGGTGAGGGACTGGAGAGGATCCGCGCGGCGAATCTCTTCGACGCCTTGTTCAGGTGAGCGTCCACGACGCAGCAGGTCGTGTTACCATGCCTTCGTGACTGAGCTGGAAGTTCTGGCGTGCCCACGTTGTGGCGCGGACGCATCTGGAGCGGGAACCTGTGCGTACTGCGGCGCGACCCTGGTGGTGAAGGGCAGCGTGGAGGCTCCCGATGCATGGGTCGAGAAGGCCATCGAGGCCCAGGCGACGGGACGCGGAAATGGGGCCGAGCGCCTCCTGGTAGACGTCGGGGGCTTGACCTACGCCGAAGCCAATCGCTTCGTGCGGGACGGGCGCTTGCCGTCGTTGCAGGAGGCCTGGATCCACGCGGCTCGCGATGATCTGGATGCGGGGAGTACGATCAAGGTCTTGAAGGCGTTGCGCCAGCATCTCCACATCGGAATGGGCGACGCCAAGCAGCTGATCGACGACGGTGTGCTGCATGAAGCCGACTTCGTCCAGCGCGCCCGCGCGATGGTACTCAAGAGCGCCAAGGATCCCGCGGACGGCTGACGCTGACGCAACGAGCACGGCGGCCGCGCCAGATCGACAGCAACGCCGGCCGAGGCTTGCCAGGTTGACGCACGGACCGCCAGCGCGCGATCGGATCGCCGCGCGGAATCGGGGTTTGGGGGTGAGGGAGCAATGGCACATCGGTTGCTAGCGCCGCAGACATGACCGCCCTGACTCACACCCACTCCACCGTCACTCCCAACCCCTTCGCGCGGCCGAGCCGGCAGCCAAAGCTACGCTGGCTCGTCGCCCTCGGGCTGGGCCTGACGCTGACCACACCCGCGTACGCCGCGGACACCAGCTCCCGGAGCCGCCCCGGAGCGAAACCGACGCTGCACACGAAGGCTCACCAGCGCCGCGCCGCTCGAGGGAAGTCCTCGGGACCTCTCGGCCGCCTGAGCGACGGTAGCTCCTTGCTGCGCGTGGAGATCGTCGACCGCCAAGGGCAGAGCAGCAAGCGTCTACAGCTCGAGCTGCTGGTCAGCGGCGAACGCCGCGCGAACCTGGAGACCCGAATCGACCGAGCCGAGTACGAACTCACGGTCAGCCCGGGTGGGAGCCCGGGGCTGCTGCGTATCGACATCCGGCGCCGTGGCGAGGCTAGCTTCCAGATCTCAACCCTGGTCGATCCGCGGCGCCCG
The DNA here is from genome assembly GCA_020430865.1 of Myxococcales bacterium. The sequence goes on along the minus strand of JAGQIY010000529.1, from coordinate 10,688 downwards.
GCGCTGCTGAGCCGCATCGGGTCAGGAGTTAGCCACACGGAAATAAAGCTGCTCGAAACGCGTCACCTGCCGCGGGCCAAGCAGCGCCGCTGATCGGGCTACGCGCCGGACAGCACGCGGCTCACGACGTACTTCAGGTAGCGCCCCTCGACGTGCCCGGCCATCACCGGATGGTCCACTGCGTGTCCAGCCTCGTGAATCATCTGCAGACGCACCTTCGCGCGGCCCGCAGCCTCACCCAGCACAGCTCGAAAAGCCTCGGGGCTCACCTGGCTGGTGCAGCTGGCAGAAGCAAAGAGCCCACCGGACTCCACCAGCTTCAGCGCGAGGCGATTGACCCGTTCGTAGGCCCGCAGGGCCTTGCGCAGCTGGTCCCGGCTCTTGGCAAAGGAGGGCGGATCGCAAATCACCAGATCGAAACGGCGCCCCTGCTTCGCGGCGCGCTCGAGGTACTCGAAGACGTCCTCGGCCACGAACTCGCTGTTCTCCAGCGAGAAGCCGTTGAGCTCGAAGGAAGCGCGGGCGTCGTCCAAGGCGCCACGACTCACGTCGACGCTCGTAACCGAGGTGGCTCCCCCCCGCGCGGCGTAGAGCGAGAAGCCACCCGTATAGGAGAACAGGTTGAGCACGCGCTTGCCCGCGGCGAGGGTCTCGATATGAGCGCGATTCTCACGCTGATCCAGGAAGAGCCCGCTCTTCTGGCCCTCACCGATCGCGACGCGAAACCGCACGCCGTTCTCCAGCACCTCCACTCGGGGGCCTGGCATTTCACCGGCCAGTAGGGACAGCTCGCCGCCGCGCTTGTGCACGGTGCCGCGCGCGGGGTGCACCGCGTCCAGCGCCGGGACCAGCCAGGGCAAGAGCCGGGACACGCTCGGCGCATACGTGAGCACGACGTTGTGGTCCGCGTAGCGATCCACGACGAGCCCGGGCACGCCGTCACCCTCACCGAAGAGCCAGCGGTAGGCGTTGGTGTCGCTCCCGAGCCGCGCTCGACGCAGCTCGTGCGCTTCAGCAATACGCTGGGCCAACCACTGCTCGTCGGGGACGCGCTTCCTGGAATAGACGCGCAGGGCGATGGGACCTTCGTTGTCCCAGAGCGCGTAGCCCTTGAAGCGCTCGCACTCCAGCTCGACCCAGGCTCCCGTTGCCGCACGAAAACCTCGCTGCACGTGATCGCGGTACACCCAGGGGTGACCCGCGAGGAGCGCATGCTCAAGCTTCCCGGGCAGCTTCAGTCGAGCCATCGCCATGGGCGGCTTTCTAGCCTATTTGATGCCGGCGAGCCGCTTTTCCGCGCCAGGTCGCGCGGGGTGCTTCTTCGGCGCCTTGGACAGGAACTGCTTGAGGAGCGGTTTCGCCTTCTGCGGCTCCTGCAAGAAGTCCACGTACAGCACGCCGAGGTTGAACATCGCGTTGATGTTGTCCTCGTCGAGCTCGAGCGCGTGCTGCAGCACCTTCTCCGCCTCGCGGTAGGGGCCCTGCTTGTCGTGGGTGCCTTGACCACGCAGCGCGGCGGCGAGGCCGAGCATGGCGTCGATGTCATCCGGCTTCACCTGGAGCACGGCTCGGAACTCCTGCTCCGCCTTGTCGTAGACTCCGGCCTGGATCAGCACGGTGCCGATGTTGAGGCGCGCCGTGGTGTCCTTGGGATCGATCTCGGACGCCTTTGCGAAATGCTGAAATGCGATGGCGTCGTCGCCGCGCTTCAGCGCAATCAGCCCCGCTGTGCGCTCCGCCACGGCGCTCTTCACCTCGGCCTTGAGCGCCTCCTCGATCAAGAGCTGTGCGGTGTCGACCTCTCCACGCTCGAGGTGCGCCAGCGCGAGCTCTGCGCGGGCCAGCGGGTCACCCGGGCGCCGCACGAGGACCTCGCGCGCGTTCTCAATCGCCTTGTCGATGCGCCCGGCGTCCCGAGACGCAGCGATCAGAGCCGTTCGTGCGGCGAGCGCCTCGGGGTTCGCCTTCACGAAGTCGTCCAGTCCCTGCATGGCACGATCGGGCTCACCCATGCGACGCCGCACCTCTGCAAGCGCGACGGCGACGTCCTCGGCGTTGGGCGCGAGCTCCGCAGCCTTCTCCAGCGAGTCCTCAGCCTTGTCCAGGTCGCCGGTCTGGGCTCGCAGCACACCCAGGTTGTAGTGCGCCTCCCAGAGCTGAGGATCCTTGCCAACCGCTTCCTCGAGGAGACCGATTGCTTCCTTCGTCTTGCCGTCCCGGGCGCGCTCGACGCCGGTGATCATCTTCTTGACGGCAACGGGATCCGCCGGCTTCAGCGTCGGCGCGCTCTTCACCTCGGCGCTGCCACCGCCACCGCACGCGACGCCAGCGAGGGCGAGCGCGACCGCACAGGCTCGAACCAGGCGCCTCATTTGCCCTTACCCTTCTTGTCCTTGTCGTTGGACTTCTTGTCGCTCTTCTCGTCCTTCGCCTCGGGCTTGTCGGCGTCGGGGTCGTCCGCGGGCTTCGGCGCAGCGGTCTCGCTGACATCCTTCACCTTGCTCGGGATCAGGTACTTCTTGCTCCGCCCCTTCGCCCGACGAGGTCCGTCGATCAGCTCGGGCAACGGCGAAGTGCCCTGAGAGCGCAGCTTGAGCCCGATCTCGTGCATCGGCGAGTAGACCTCGGACAGCAGGCGGCCCAGCGCGTCTCGCATCTTCGCGGTCCAGGAGTTGAAGATGCCGAGCTCGATCGCCTTGGTCCAGCCGCTCTCGTAGGCCTCGATGGCTTTCTCCTCGATGGGCACGATGAACTCGTCGATCTGCTGGCGATACAGTTCCTTGTCCGCGTCACTCAGCGAATCGGGCGGCGGCGAATCGGTGAGCGCCTTGGCGAAGCTCTCGTAGGTGTAGCCAATCTGGTACAGCGACGCCGTGGTCCACTCGGCGACGCCCATCTCGGCGGTGTCGAGGAACGTCTCCGCGGCATCCTTGAGCAGCTCGCTCTTCTGCTTCAGGCGTTTCTTGAGCTGCTTGACGTCGCCCTGGATGGAGATCTTGTCGTATGCCGCGAGGATCCGCTCGCCCTCCATGTAGCGAGCCTTCGCGGCGAAGTACCTGCCGCCCGAGTCGAGGCTACTCTTCTTCTGCTTGCCGACCCGCACCGCCTTGCGCAGCGCGTTCTTCGCGCCCCGCTCATCGTTCAGCTTCACGCGCACGGTCGCGAGTCGAACCAGCGCCTCGACCTGGGTGTTCGGGTTGCGGGAGGCCAGCTCGTAGCGCGCGTACAGGCGCTCGGCGTCCTTCCATTTTTCTGCCTTCTCGTGGGCCTTGCCCATCAGGAACACGACCTCGTCCGCGTCTTCGCCCCGCGGATACGCCTTCTTGTAGGCTTCTCCGTCGGAGATGGCCTTCGCGTGGTCGCCCACGGTCGTGCGCAAGAGCACCGCGTTGTAAGCCGCGTCCTGGTGATGCTCGTGCTTGGGGAAGTCAGCGACGATCTGCTCATGGTAGCCGGCCGCCTCGGAGAACAGCCCAACACTCTGATAGGTGTTGGCCGCGATCCACAGGCCATCGCCAGCTTCCTTGCTGCCCTTGTGGTTCTCGGCCAGCAGCGCCGCGGCAGCCGCAACCGTCGTCAGATCCGCGGCGCGCTTGGCCTCGATCTCCGCGTTGACCGCGGCCTGCGCTGCGCGCTGATCCTTGGGGAACTCGCGAGCCGCGCGCAGATAAGCCGACGCTGCGTCGGCGTGCTTGCCTTGACTGGACAGCTGCTCGCCCTGCTTGAACACCGACTGCACGATGAGCGTGTCCAACCGCGCCTGCTGCTCGGGCTTCTGGAAGGCCGGCGCCTTCTTCAGACGCCTGGCCCAGGTCTCGATGTTCCCGTAGTCCTTGCTCTTGTTGAAGCTATCCAGGATCAGCTCGCCAGCACCCACGGAGTAGCTGCTCTCCGGGTACTTCTCGAGCAGCAAGCCCCACAGGCGGACGGCCGGGTCGAAGACTTCGTAGTCGTAGTAGAGCTTGCCCTGACGGAAGAGCAACTCGGGCACGTCCGGATCCTTGGGGTAGGTCTGGACGTAGAGTTCCATCGCCTCGGTCAGCTTCTTGTCGGTCGGCGACTCTTCTTGCTTCTTTCCCTTGGCCTTGGCGGCTTCGAACTCGGCGGCGCGGGCTCGCTCGAGGGCGGCCAGGGCGTTGTACAGCGCGTCCCGTGAGAGCTTGCCCTTGGGGTTCATGCGCACGGCGGCCATGTAGCTATCCGCCGCGACCGCGCCGTTGTTCAGGTGATAGAAGTTGATTTCCGCGTGGTTGAAGTACACCTCGTAGGCCGAGGGCTTGTCACCGAAGCGGCTCAGGTAGATCGCGTAGAGTTCCGAGGCCGCAGCCCACTCGTTCTCGCTTGCCTTGTCGGCCTGCGCCTTCGCGTGGAGGCCCACCGCGTCGTCGCTCAGCTGCTTCTCGATGGCACGAGCCGCGTCGCTGAGCGTCAACGGGCGCTGCACCTTGGTCCAGGGGCTCGCCGGGTAGGTGGGCAGCGGGGGAGTCTTCGCGCCCTTCTTCGCTGGCTTCGGTGGGAGCGTGTACGTGGTGATCAGCCAGCGGTAGTCCTTCTGCAGGCTCTTCCAGTCCTGCATCGTGGAGTGACCGGCAGCGATCGCGAGACCGTATTTGTAGGCGTCGGGGCTGGTCGGCTCCAGCTTGAGCAAGAGCCGATAGGCCTCGATGCCTCGCTCGAAGTGCGCCTGGTCGTAGAACGCCTCGGCGAGAGCCCTCACGATCTTGCCCGCGAACTTCTCTCCGCCGGCCTTGACCAGGAACTTGTACATGTCCTCGGCGGAGTTCTTCTCGTCCTCCACGAAGACCGCGACCAGGTTGCGTAGCGCCTCGGTCTGCAGCTCGTCGAGCTCGTCCTGACTGCGACCCTTTCCGCCCTCCTCGGTCGCCTTGAACACCGCGAGGAAACGCTTGGCCGCCTCGTCCGTCTGCCCAAGCCGCCACAAGCACCAGGCGCTCTTGAAGAGCGCCAGGTCGTGGAGGGGGCTGTCCTTGTACTTCAGCACCTCCTCGTACTCGTCGTAGGCCGTCTGGTAGTTGGGCGCGTCCTTCAGAAACTCCGACTCGGCACGCACCATGTGCGCATCGGGAACGAAGCGACTCCTTGGGAACCACTTGAGGATCTTGTTGAAGCGATTCAGCGCTTCCTCGCCTTTGCCCTCCTCGGTCGCCAGGAAGCCGTCGACGTACAGCGCGACGTCGTACTGCGAGTAGGTCATGTGCTTCTTGAGCACGCGCTGGAAGCGCGAGCGCGCCAGACTGTAGTCCGGCTAGGGTGGCTCACCCCGCTTGCTCGCGGGCGCGTCCTCCCACTTGTTGAAGTCGACGAGGAACTGATCTCGGGCGTCTTCCCACTCCAGCTCCCCGAGACGCATCAGTGCCTCCGGCATGGAGGGAGCGCTCTCGGGGCTCTCCTTGATGAACTTGCGCAAGAGGCCGAGCGCCTCCCTCCGGAGCTTCTTTGCCTCACGGATATTGCGCGTGATGCGGTCGTCGATCTTCTTCTCGAGGGCCGCCCGCAGCTTCGCCGGGATCTGCCAGCTGATCTGCTTGCTGCGCTCCTTCTTCTCCTTGTCAGCCTTCTTCTTGCTGACGGTCGGGCGCTTCTTCTTCCCCAGCTTGCGCTCGCCAACGGGCTTGATGCTCGAGCTCTCGCCCTTCAGCGCGGGGCCCGACTCTTCCTGAGCCGCAGCCGCCCCCGAGAAGCACAACAGCGCGCCGACGAGGAGCCAGCGTGTGGGTCTCATCGCAGCCCCTCCCCCCCAACATACTCGTCTGCCCAGTCCTCGCCATCGAAGGGCCAGTACTCCTCATCATCCCCGAGGAAACGGGCGGCATCCAGGGAGTCTATGGCTTGCTGTGGCAGCAGCCCCTGGCTCAGGGCCTCGACCTCCAGCTCCAGCGCACGCTTGCGACCCAGCACCGTCTCGATGCGTCCCAGCCGGGCGCGCCGCAGCAGGCGTGAGAGGCGCTTGTCCAGGCGGACGAGGGCGTCCTGAGCGAGCCGCTCCTGCTGCTCCAGGAGCACCTGGCGCAGCTTCTGTGCTTCGTTGAACAGCTTCGTCGCCCGCTCTCGCTCGCTCACCACGAGGCCGGACAGATCCTTGGTCGTCTTGGCGTCCTGCTTCGGGGCGGCCTCACGAGTCTCCTCATGGGCGTCCCTGGCACGCTTCTCGAGTTCCTCGAGGGACTTCTCCAGCGCCTTCAGCTGCGCGGACGCCTTGCCCTTGCTCGCCTCCTTGGCCTCCCTGACCAGGCGGCGCACCTCCTCCAGCTGCTGATCGATCCGCGAGAGCTTGGCCTCCGGGGAGTCGCCGATTGGTCGCGCTGACTGGGCCTTGAGTTCGCCTGGTTTCGCGAGAACCTGACGCGTGTCGTCGAGCTCTCCCAGCGCGCCGCGCAGGCCGCTCTGCTGGTGCTCGAGCTGGGCCAGGCGACGCGAGGAGCGACCATAGGCGGGATCCAGCCTCAGCAAGGCGGCTACCGCACGGATACGACGAGCATCTCCTGTCACGCCAGCCGCTGCGGGATCCGAGCCGCTCTCGATGGCCTCGACCAGCTTGCGCACCGCCTGCTTGTCCTTGCTGAGCGCTCGCGCGGTGTCGCGCACCGGCTCGTAGCGCTTGAGGAACTGGGACAGCTTCTTGTCCGCCTGAGGGAACTTGCAGGCCGCCAGGTCGACGTATGCGTCGAGAATCCACGCCTCGTCTTCGTAGGGGTGGTCGACGCCGGTCTTGCGCAGCTGGTCCAGCAGCTCCCGCGCGCCTTCGTAGTCCTTCGCCTCGTAGCGCCCGGTCGCGGACTCGTAGAGCGCCTCGGGAAGCGCGTCCGAGTCCGCCGGCACGAGGTAGTAGTAGTACCGCGAGTCGTCGAAGCGGTACTGCTCGTGGGCGACCCGGCCCAGCGCGAGCCGGGCGAGGTCGCGGACCCGAAAGAAGTCGCTGCCACCGAACAGCAGCGCCTGCTTGGGCGTCGCCTTGGGATCCGCCACCTTGCAGAACAGGTTCTCCCCCTTCTTCAGCTGCCCCCGCTCCACCTCGATCAGACCTGACAGGTAGGTCGCTTGAGCCCAGAAGCGTGAGCGCGGGGTCACCCTTGCGAGCGCCTGCAGCGCACGCAGGGGTCGCTTCTTGCGCTCCTCGGCGCGCCCTTCGAGGTACGCGATGTCGCCCTGCTGCTCTTCGGGGGCCTTGCTGGCGACCGGGGCGAGCGCCTTGATGAAGACCTCCGGATGGTCGCTCTCCAGGCCGAAGTCTACCAGGCTCCGAATTGCCCTACGGAACCAGACGTCGACCTTACCTCCGAGCAAGCGCTCCAGGTAGCCGCGGGCGGGACCGTGTGCGCCGGCGCGTCCGAGCGAGTCCCCGAGCCAGAAGATGCAAGCACGCCCTTCGTCGGTCTCCTTGAACGCGTCGAAGCGCTGGGCCTCCACGATGTACACCAGCTGGCCGATCGCTTCGTCGCGGCGCCCGTTGTCGAGCTTCTCCTCGATCTTCACCAGCTCGTCCCGCAGCCGCTGACGACTGATGGGCGCGGTGGCGGCCAAGCGGCGATCCTTCATCGCGGCCTGGTAGGCGCGCATCTCGGCGGAACGGGTGTCGGCCTTGGGGCCCTCGCCAGCCGGCATCTCCCGCGGAGGCTTCGAGGCTTCCTCAGCAGGCTTGGAGGGCTCGCTCCCCCCCGCGGGAGTCCCTGAGTCATCCGTCGCCTTCTCGGCTGCCTCGTCCGGCCTGGCGTCCTTGCCCTTGCTTGGCTTCTTGGCGGCGCCAGCGTCGGTTCCGTACGGATTGTCTTCATCCTGTGCCATCGCGGACAGGCCGAGGCCCAGCACGAGCACGCAGACCAGCCCCGATACGAGGCGTCTCTGGCCGCAGGACATCCGGAGCATGGCTCGCCTCACTCGATCACCCGAGCGCGCAGACGGACCCTGAGGTCGTACTCGCCGTCTTCGTCGTCCGGGAAGTCCTCGGCCATGTCCGAGTCGTCTTCGATCACGAAGTGGGTCTCGAGCTGCTTCTTCTCGGGCACCACGATGCTGAAGCGCGAGCTCTGATAGGTCTTGTAGGCCTTGCCGCGGGCGTCACTGCGCTCGATCTCGACGCCCAGCACGTGGTGCCCAGGGGCCACCCCGTGTTCGTAGATCAGCTTCTCGTCTTCCGCGCTGAAGCGCTTGGGCGCCCGGTAGACGACGCCGCCGTCCAGCGTCACGACGAAGGTCTCGATCCGCGCGTCGTCACCGTCGGTCTCGACGATGACGCGGATCTTGCTCGCGTAGAGCGTCGTGGTCAGCGCGGACACCCGGCTGCGCAGCGACGCGATGTCTCCCAGCAGCTGGTCGTAGTTCGGCGGCGTCACGGACTCACTGCCCTGAGGAAACTCGTCGGGCTCGGGATTGAGCGGCGATAGCTTTCCGCCGTCTCCGGTCTGGGGGCGCGGCGGGGGTTCGTCGTCGTCCTCCGGCGCCGCGGGTGGCGCGCCAGCATCGCTCGGCGTCGCCTCTTCTTCCTTGGCGTCCTTGCCCTTCTTGGCCTTGTCATCCTCCGCCTTGGCGTCCTTCGCCTTGGCGTCCTCCTTGGCCTTGGCCTTACCCTTCGGTTGGCCAAAAGCGCTGTACGCTACCAACAGCACGATCGGCAGCGTCAGCACCCACATCAAGCGCTGCCATGAGCCAGCGCCGCCCCGTTTCCCGAGTCGCGTGAGCATGTGCCCGCAGGGTACCACGCCCGGGAAGAGTTAAGGTCGCGAAGGGGTTGGACAATCTCGGCTCCGGTGATGCATGACCAAGTGAGGGCCAGCGCCTAGGTTTCGGCGTCTGGTTTGGGGGCTTGGTGCCCCGCAAGCGACGGATCGGCTGCTCGGGAAGACGCAGGCTGTGGACGGAATCACGCAAGCTTTGCTCGGTGCGACGGTGGGACAGGCCAGCGTCGGGACGCGTCTCGGCCGACGCGCTGCGTGGTGGGGAGCCCTCGGGGGGCTGCTTCCGGACGCCGACATCTTCGTCAGCGCCGCGCTGGGTGGGGAGTTCACCTCGATGTGGGTGCATCGCGGCACCAGCCACTCGCTGTGGTTTGGTCCTGCGCTCGGGCCGCTGCTAGGCATCGCCGTCTGGCGCCTGGAGCGCTGGCGAGCACGGAAGCGTGAGCCCGACGTCGATCTGGAAGCGCAGGTCCCGGGTCAGCCCGAGGGCGTCAACTGGACAGGCGCCGGAGCGAAGCGTGCTTGGATCTGGCTCTTCGTCCTGTCCATCGTGACTCACCCGATGCTCGACGTCTTCACGTCGTACGGCACCCAGCTGTTCGCTCCCTTCTGGCGAGAGCGCTTCGCGTTCGACGGCGTCGGCATCGTCGATCCTGCCTATAGCGTGCCGCTGATCATCGCCCTGGCGATCTGCAGCGCGAAGAAATCACGACCTCGCGCCGCGACTCGAGTCGCGCGCTGGACCCTCGCCCTCACCAGCGCCTATCTGGTTTGGGGGTTAGGGATGACCCGGAGAGTCGAAGCGCAAGCACGCGCGGAGCTCACCAGCGCGGGTTTCCAGGTGGATTCGGTCTCTGGCTACACCTTCGTGATGCAGAACGGCTTGAAGCGAGTCGTCGCGCGGAGCGGCCCTCGCGTCTTCGTCGGCTATGCGTCTGGCTGGGTGGAGCGGCCAATCGCCTGGCAGAGCTTCGAGCTCGAACCGAGCGCCGACGTGGAGCGCGTGCTCGCGACGCCCGAGGGTCGGCTGTTCCGCTGGTTCTCCAAGGGACAGCTGGCCTGGCAGGTCCATCGACTGGAGAACGGGGGCAAGCGCGTGGAACTCGACGACCTGCGCTACGGCATGCCCGCCGCGCCGCGGCGCGGCTTCTGGGGGGTCGACGCGGAGCTCAGCCCGGGCGGAGACGTCCTGGGTGTGCATCGCGCGCGGCGATCCCGGGGTGGCAGCCGAGCTCGCCATATCGGGGACATTTTCCGCGCAGCATTTGGTTACGACCCGAGAACCTATCACGTCGGCGTCGGCGGCGGTGTTCGAGAGACGACCACCGCCACCCCGAGCCCTCAGTAGAAGTAGACGCAGGCCTGCGCCGTTGGCTTCTGGCAGACCTCCTCGCAGGCACCGGAATCACATTGGTCATTCGAGGTACAGAGGTTACCGGCGGCCTTGGCCTTGCCGCACACCCCATCGAAGCAACCGAGCCCTTTTCCGCAGGTGAACTCCTGACACGCGTCTCCTAGCTTTCCAGGCACGACGCACACGTCATCGTCACCCACAGCGACACAGCGCAGATCCCCCTCACACTCGAAGGAGTCGTAGCAGCTCTCGCCAGCCCCAGGCAGGCGGGAGCAGACCGGAGTGTCGGAAGAGTAGTAGTCGCACCACAGGCCCTCGGCGCATTCAGCCGTCTCACACGACTGGCCAAGCTGCGCCGTTCCTGATCCGCACAGCGCGGTGCAGACGCCCCCCTCGCAGCGCAGGCCTTGGGCGCATTCATCCGTATCGCCGAAGTCGTCGCACGCCGCCCCAGCCCCCTTGGTGCCGACGTACAGGCGACAGCACGCATTCGTCTCTTGATAGCCCTGACACGCACTCAGGGACTCGTAGTAGGCGACCGCCTTCCCGGCACACTGAGCGTCGTAGATCAGCCCTGCGTTCGCACCCGCGGGGGGCATGTATTGCTCGGCCTTGTCGGCCTCGCAAGTCTCGGGGACGTT
>JAGQIY010000528.1 GCA_020430865.1 Myxococcales bacterium | reverse complement strand
CGCAGCAGAACCGCCAGCTGGCCTTTCTGAGGCCATCTCCAGCCTGTTCGCGAGGCTGGGCTGCATGGGGGACACGTCAGATCCAGCGCCGCTCGACGAACTCCAGGCATCGCCTGGCGCCGTCCAACTGCCCGCCTGGGTCGTCTCGCTCCTCACGACGCAGCCGTTGGTCGGAGTACAGGTGGGGGTGCGGCTACCCGAGTTCGAGCGTGAGGGCCTTGGCCCCGTGATGTTCGAGTGGTCCAGCACAAGGCTGGTTCTCGAGATGAACCGCGATGCCTACCCAGGGATGCACGTATACCCGCACGGCTATCTCGCAGTCGGGCTCGGTACCGATTGGGCGGGGAACGTCCTGTTGCTGGACCTCAACCACGCTCGGGTGCCTGTGTTCGAACTATGGCACGACGTGTCGCAGGATCCGGAGGTCCTCGTCGGCGCCCTGAGATCGAGAAGTCACCTCGTCGAGTGTCTTAGCGACTCGCTGGTGTCGTTCCTGCACTCATGTGAGACGGCTCCGCCAAGACCCTGAAGAACCCCGCGCACCGGCTAGCCGCGGCGGCACAACAACCGCCCTGAGGTGGACAGTCAAGCGGCCGCGATAGATTTCGGGAGGGTCGAGCGCTTTTTTCGAAGGGCTTTGAGGTATCGTGTTTCGTCATAGGGGACGCGGTCCTTCCATACGCGGAAGAGGATGCGGATCCATTTGAAGGCGAGGGCCCGGAGAGCGACCTGGTGGGTGGCGCCCTTGGCCCTTTGTTGGTCGTAGTAGGCGCGGGCCCAGAAGGACTTGGGGATGGTCTGGGCGGCCCACTCGACGAAGGTCTGCTTGGTGAACTTGTGGCATCTGAAGCGATGGTGGGTCCAGGCGCTGTTGCCGCTGCGCTCGAGGACGGGGGCGATGCCGGTGGCGCACTGGACGTCGCGAGCGGACTCGAAGCGCTGGCGGTCTTCGCCGAAGGCGGCGAGGAGCCGTGGCGCGTAGACGGCCCCGGCGCCGGGGAGGTCGGCGAAGAGGTGGTAGTCCTCGTGCTCGGCGACGAGCTTGGCGATGACGTCGTCGAAGTCCTTGATGCCTTGGCTGAGGGCTCGCAGCTGGCGAACGAGCACCATCACGAGGAGCTCGTTGGCCATGATGACGGCGTCGTCCGAGGTGAGCGGGACTGCGTTCTTGATGGCCTCGATGCGACGCTGGACCACCGCCTGGTAGCGGACGTTGTGGTTGCGGAAGAACTCCTCGAGGATGGGGCGGCGAGCCCGCTTGGCGGCTTGCAGAGACGGCCAGTGGGCGAGGAAGGCGGCGAAGACCTCGGTCGAGCGGTCCTCGAACCAGTCCAAAACCTGCGGAAAGTAGGCCTTCAGGGCATGGATGAGGCGGTTGGTGACGCGAACGCGCTCGTGCACCAGGCTGCGGCGAGACACGACCATCTCGCGCACCATCCGCAGCGTGGTGCTCTCCAACTTGAGAGGCCGCAGCCGATCGCGATGGCGCACCAGGAAGTCGAGGGCGAACTCGGCGTCGCTCGGATCGTCCTTGGCCCCGCTGGGTGCGAAGGTCTGGCGGTACTTGGCGAGCGACTGGGGGTTCACCGGGAACACGACGAAGATGTCGTGCTCGAGCAGTGCGGACACGAGGGGGCCTCGACTGAGCTCGAGGCACACGGCGATCGGGCCACCCTTGAAACGACGCTTCAGACGTGAGGCCCAGGCGGCGATCTGGCTCGGGTCGTGCTCGAGCACGGAGCGCTCTCGCTGCTCCGGGGCCTCGCGGCCCGCCGGAGTCAGGCAGACGTCGTGCTTCTTGTCTCCCCAGTCGATGCCGATGAACGCGGCGAACGCTGGCTCTTGCAGGTTCGTTGTCATGTCTCTTCTCCCTTGGCGTACGATGTCGCCAGGTCATGCGAGCTCCCGCTGTGCGAAGGCAAAATGGAAGTCAGTTGAAGTGGCTTCCCCTGAGTGTTCGTCGTGGAGCGGAAGCGCACCCACAGGCTCGGAAGGTTGTTATTGAACGTCGAGACGTTCCTGGCTGGAGATCCGTAGCCTGTGGGCGCATGGCCTGCCTTGAAGCGATCTTCGCTTCTGGAGGTCTGTAATACCCATTAACCGGTTGGAGCAGACAATCGCGCTCGGGCGGAGGCTGCGCCTCCTTCCTCTCGCGCTTGCAGCTCAACCGTGAGACGTTCGCCAGACCGCGAACCGCCGTGCCCCTTCCGATCGAGTGTTCTTCGACATAGAATTTCTGAATGGGTAGCCTTGAGTGGAATCCGAACACGTTTGAAGACGCGGCAAAATACGTTGATATGGTGCGCAACCGCCGCGGCCAGGTCGGCCAAGCGCTTGCGCGGTACCTTCCTGAGGCAATTCGAAAAATGGAGCAGGCAACCGGGGAGGCTGGGCTCTCGTGTCCCTCACCAGCGGACGACCCGGACACTGCATACCGCGTAGGACTAAGCAACGCAGGAGAGGTTGAGATTCAGAAGCAGCACCCGATCTCCGGGGAGTGGGTCGAGTTTGCCTCCTACGACGCGAGCCTTGCGCCGGCGCGAGAACGGCTTGAAGTCGCGCTCGACTGCCTCGGCCAGGCCCTCGTCGCAACGGGCGTTCCCGACGAGGTAATGGCGCTCTTGCAGTCCGCCCACGACAACATCAAGGCCGTTGCAGACAGTGTGTGACGTAGCAGTACCAAGTACCAGCGCCGGGTTGACAACTTGGCGAGGCGTTGCCATCTTCGTGCGTCATGGACTCTGAGGCGCAGACGCTGCCTCGAAAGACTTGGGACAATGGGCAAAGATTAGG
>JAGQIY010000527.1 GCA_020430865.1 Myxococcales bacterium | reverse complement strand
GCCCTCTGTGCCAACGTGGGGTGAGACAGGCCGTACTGGAAATCTCTGTACCAATGGGCGGAGAATGGACCCGCAATCGTGCCCAAACCTACACCCGAATCTGGCCAGGAAGACTCAGCTGCCACGAGCGCACGGAGACGCCGCGGCGCGAGTGGCGCTGCGTTGGAGAGCGGTGGTCGCAGAGGACGCCGCACGTTCTCGGCAGCTGACAAGCTTCGTATCGTTCAAGCCGCAGATGCCGCCGTCGCGAGCGGTGAGCGAGGTGCGCTTGGCGCGCTGCTGCGCGAGGAAGGGATCTACAGCTCGCACCTCTCGACGTGGCGACGTCAACTACTCGACCGCGGCGCGCAAGGTCTCAGCCCGCAGAAGCCTGGACGCAAGCCGAAGCATAGCGAGGAAGAGCGCGAATTAATTGCCGCACGGAAGAAAATCGCGGCGCTCGAGAAGAAGCTCCTCGTGGCTAACGCGATCATCGACCTCCAAAAAAAAGCGCACGTGGTGATGGGAATTGCGCTCCCGGACCTGACGGATCTGGAGGAGAAGACGTGATCGCACTGGTTGAGCAGCGGGATCAAGTCGTACCGCTGGTTGCTGCCTGCATCGCGCTCGGTGTGAGCCGTGCAACGCTCTACCGGCATCGCGCCGCGCCTCAGCCGGCCACTTTGCCGCGCGAGCGCGCCCCGAGTCATCGACGCATCCCCGATCAAGGCCGGCGCAGGATCCTCGACGTGCTCCACTCGCCGGAGTTCGCTGACCAACCACCGAGCGAGGTGTACGCGACGCTGCTCGAGCGTGGCGAGTACCTCTGCTCGATTCGCACGATGTACCGCCTGCTCGCTGAGGTTGGGGAGGTGCGTGAGCGGCGCAATCTCCGAAGCGGACAGGTTCACGCAGTCCCGACTCTCACTGCCACCGCTCCCAATCAGGTTTGGACCTGGGACATCACGAAGCTCGCTACCATGCGGAAGGGCGTATTCCTTCAGGCGTACGTCATCATCGACCTGTTCAGCCGCTTCGTCGTCGCGTGGTTGCTGGCAACAAATGAGAGCAAACACCTTGCCGCACAGCTGTTCGCGGATGCGATCGCACTCCATGGCGTCGAGCCTGGCCTCAAGGTTCACATGGATCGCGGTGCAGCGATGAAGAGCGACACGCTCGCGCAGCTGCTCGCCGAGCTCGGCGCTTCCCGCAGCTTCAGTCGGCCTCGCGTCTCCGACGACAACCCGTTCAGTGAGGCGCAGTTCAAGACGATGAAGTATCAGCCGGACTACCCGGGGAAGTTTGCCGGCAAGGAGCACGCTCGCGGATGGCTTCAGGAGTTCTTCGGCTGGCACAACGACGAGCACCACCACGCCGGGCTCGCTCTTTTCACCCCTGCCGACGTCTTCTACGGTCGTGTCGAACAGGTAGCAGCAACTCGGCAAGCTGCTCTCGACGCAGCCTATGCCGCGCATCCCGAGCGATTCCCCAACGGGCGACCGCGCGTTCAACGCCCTCCGACGAAGGTTGAGATCAATCCGGTGACGGTAGAGGCCGAGACCGGCGCTCTGGACGAGGAGCGAACGGCGGCCCTCGCAGACTGCGTCGGAAGCGCTGCCGCCCCGGAGGCCATTTCCCGCTCCTCGACCAGAGGGACGGGGCCGCACGGACCAGATGCGGTGCAGGTGACCACTACACAACTCCGTGCGGATATGACTCAAGCTACCGCTGCACCCGCTGTTTCCTCATAGATTACACTCACCCCCTGTCTCAAACTCGTTGACACGTTCCGG
>JAGQIY010000526.1 GCA_020430865.1 Myxococcales bacterium | reverse complement strand
TTCTTTCCCTCCACCAGCTTCAGTACGGCCAGGTTGTAGCGCGCGGGGGCGTAGTTGGGGTTGAGTTGGAGCGCTCGCACGAACTGATCGTTTGCGGTCTCGAAGATTGTGCTTCGGGCTCCGGCTCCCAGAGCTAAGCCGCGGCGATTCAAGTAGACGATCAGGTCTGCGCGAAGCTCCTCGTTCAAAGCCGACGGAGCTTCTGGTTGCGCGACGAACTCGGCGAGCCAACGTTGAGCGCTCTGACGATACGGCTCGATTCGGTTCGCAAGATCCGCATCGAGACGAGGATGCAAACGAGCGACAAGAGAATCTGCCGCGGAATCATAGGCGTCGATCGCACGCTGAGGATGTCCGGCCTTGTAGGCTTCGAATCCAAGCACCAGCTCGCGGTGGCCCGGACGCCGCACCCTAAAACCCGAATGCGCGATCAGAACCGTGGCGAAGCCTGGAATCGTTTCGGGTGCCGGATGCGGGTCCAGGCGTTCGAATGTTTCCGCCTCCAGAGGCACCGTTTGCGGCTTCCTCAGCTCCGTGGGGGATTGCATCCGCTGAAGAGGCCGGTGCGGAGCCACGCGGCAATCGTGAAGGCGCATGCACTGAGGTGGATCCGAAGCGCGCTCTGTTACTTGCTATGGGTTTGAAATTGTTTGTTTTCTCGACTCGAGCAAGCCGTTGCTCATTTCGAGATCGCTCGAACTCTCACGAAGAGAAGAGGCCGCGCAAGAGGGCTGCATCACAATGTGAAGATCACTCTGTCGGAGCACCCGCACCAAGGTGCCAGAGTGTGTAGCGAACAGCGCACACGTCGGGGGTTTCGACAGATTATCGGCCGTGGGTGTGCGCGTGTTCGCAAATTCTCGTCCGTCGGTCGTCGGAGTCGCTACGCGTACGCCAGTCGGGGGCTGGTGCCGTGGGGACTCGCTCAGTACACTAGGAGACAGTGAGTAAAAGTTTGCGCTGTCCTCCGATACCTCTGGCCCTCGCCCTGGCGGGAGTCAGCAGCGCAGCTTGCACCTCCACCCAATGGCGCTACGACTACCGCGTCGATACGAGCTACGGTCCGCTTCCCGAAGGTATTCAGGTTCAGGCGAATGCGAACAGCGAAGGCATTCGCGTCAGCCTCTCCAATTGGTCGGACTCGACGCTGGTGGTCGATTGGGTCCACAGCTCGATCGTGCTTCCGAGCGGGGAGGCGGTTGCTCTGCACATGGCCGTCCAGCGGGACGATCGTCTGGGGCAGGCAGTTCCTCCGGCGGTCCTTCCCCCTGGCGCGCATCTCACCAAGGTCGTCGTGCCGGCCGGCAATGTGAACTACAGCCCCGTTTCCGAGCCGGGTGGTGGGTGGACTGTGGCCCCCATGCTTCCGGGGCGACACCCCGCGTTCTCGCGACTCCCCGACGGTCCGGTGGAGAAATCCGTGGCGGCGCTCGGGGGCAAGGAGTTCCGACTGGTCTTGAGCTTGGCCCACCAACACCTGCGAAAGGGAGTGGCCTTCTTCGAGACGCGCTTTCGGGTGAATGCGAT
>JAGQIY010000525.1 GCA_020430865.1 Myxococcales bacterium | reverse complement strand
CGTGCAGCAGGACCGCGACGGCACCACGCTGCGCCGCTGGTCGCTCTCCCGCGCCTGGCCCGTGAAGTTCGTCGCCGGCGACTGGGACAACGAGGCCGACGAGAACGTCATCGAGTCGGTCACGCTGACGTTCGATTTCTTCGAGCTGGTGCAGTAGCGCGAAGTCGGACGGGTTCGGGCTCTGCTCAGTGGAGTGCCTTGGGCGTACGGTAAGGCCGGCGAATCGATGAATCACCGCTCAAGGATAACGACGCTTGGTCCCTGGCGGCGCTACTTGAAATCGAGGTGTTTGCCGCAGTGACCGATGATGATCTTCTTCCTGTCGCTATCAAAGCAGAAATGCAGTCTCCAGGTTTCGGCGACGCTGTCCTTCACGCCGATTTTCAGGTGCTCCCACATCGTGACCTGGCTACCGTCGTATTCGAATGTTCGGCGCTTGCGTGCCCCATCACGCCCCTCGACGGTCTCGCTCTCACGGGCACCGTACGTAGCGTCGGTGAACACGTCCTTCGCAGCGGAGCCGCCACCCTTTTGAATGGCCTCCCAGTAGTCCGTGACGAGTTGCAGCATCAAGCCCCAGGCCTTGTCGGGCTTCTTGAACTCCTGCGCCTCCTCCGCCGAGCGCCACGCTGACGTGAGCACTGTGACCCGCTCTGGAAACACCGTTTCCAAGAGCACCAGCGCGTATGTCAGCGAGCCGATCTCATTCCGAGCGAGCTTCCCTCGGAGCGCTGTCAGCTGCCGCTCGGTGAGCCCGGCGGCGCGGGCTTCCAGTGCGGCGATGCGCGCCTGCGCGATTGTGCGATCGCGCGCCGCCTCGTCTCGTTCTTGTTCGGCGACCTCAAGTAGGTTGCGCCAGTCTGCGACCTTGCCTTCCAGGCTTGAAGCCTCGTCTTCCCAAAGCGACCGCTCATCCTGCGCCTGCTGGAGTTGCCCACGGAGCTCCGACACGAGCGTTTCCAGGCTGGCAACCTTGGCTTGAGCATCGTGAGAGTCATCGGACTTGCGCCGCAGCAACTCCTCCGCGACGAGGCGGCTGTGGGTACGATCGAAATCATCGATGATCGCGAAGAAGCGCGGAGGAATCGAGCGCCAAGTAACGCGTTCCGCAATCTCGCCAGCAAGAGTCTCGGTGATATCTGCGCCGAACGTTCGGATCCGATCTGGAAGCCACAGGTAGTGCTCGCGCGGGCTGTGCGAGGGATCGAGCCCGGGGTGGTACAGACGAACGGCTCCGTCAAAGCACACACCAAGCTGTCGTTCGTATCCGCACGCTTCAAATGCCTCAGTAAACTCCCATGTTGCGTCCCGATCGAGCCTGGCGATCACGGCCTGGGTGGCCAATCGCTGAGCCATTGTTGTTGGGTCTACGACGAACTCGCCGTCGGACTTGCGTGGCGAAATCACCACGTAGGGAGTGGCACGGTCCCGATCCAACAGGACGTAGCGGACAAACTGGTCTGCTTCACCGACCCGGATGTTGATCGGCTCGGTGCTCAGTATGTCGCGTGAGCGCGGTCGAACTCCATCCGCACGGCACAATTCTCGAAGCACGGCCGGCGCACCCGCAACCGGCG
>JAGQIY010000524.1 GCA_020430865.1 Myxococcales bacterium | reverse complement strand
GATTGCTCTGGCGTGCCCAAGGACGAAGACGTCGTGGACTGCCCAGCGACCTGCGCCGTCGATCAGTGCAACCGGGCCGGCATCAGCGAGCCCCAGTGCGTGGCTGGGCGCTGCGTCGCCGGCTACGAGTGCGACGCCAGCAAGGTGACCTGCGCCCAGCCGACGCCCCAGTGTCCAGCGGGCGAGGTCGCGGCGGTGCAGGGGGGCTGCTGGACGGGGACCTGTGTGCCAGCCGTCGAGTGCCGGAGCGTGACCCAGTGCAACGACTGCACCGGAGGGAACACGGCTTGCGCCGCCTATGAGACTCAGCTCGGGCCGGAGAATCACTGCGTGGAAATCCCAGCCGTGTGCAAGGGCGCCGCGACCTGCGAGTGCATGGGACCCAGCGTGTGTGTCCAAGGTTTCGACCTGTGCGAGGACTTCTCCGGGATCCGCGGCGTGCGCTGCGGTTGCCCGACTTGCTGAGGCGGGAACAACCCGCCGACGCCAACGGTTGCGCTAGGACTGCTGGCGCGAACTGCGAGCCGGCCAGATCTGCGCAGCCGAGCCCGGAGAGCCAGGACCCAAGAGTTCACGTAACGTGAATCGAGACCCATGGGTCACTGATTCGAACCGAAGCAAAAGCGCGGCCTCATCCCCCGTGGAGGCCCGATAAACCGCACGGAGGAGGAGCTTGGCATGAATGCTGCTGATTCTCCCACCGTGGTGAACAAGGATCTTCGCTCCCGCCTGAACGAGCAGCTGGCTCAGAAGCAAGCCGCGGAGAGCGCCGATCTGCGGCTCGAGCCGCCGCCGTCATCACGAATCGGCACGGTGCTCGGCGACCGCTATCGAGTGAACGAGCTCCTCGGGGTCGGGGGCATGGGCACCGTGTACCTGGCGAAGGACCTCGAGCTGGACGACGATGTAGCGCTCAAGCTCCTGCGGCGGGACGTGATCGACGTACCAGGAGCCGTTGATCGATTCCGCAGGGAAGTGAAGCTCGCTCGCAGGGTGACGCATCCCAACGTCTCGCGGACGTACGACATCGCCTCTCATGGGGACGATCTGTTCATCACGATGGAGCCGATCTCGGGAAACACGCTGTCGCGCGTCGCCAAGGGTCCCCAGCTGGACGACCGCGCGATCGCGCAGATCGGCGTGCAGATCTGCGCCGGGCTGAACGCGGCTCATCGCGCGGGAGTCGTGCATCGCGATCTGAAGCCGCAGAACGTCATGCTGGAGTCCCACGAGTCCGACCCTCAGCGCGTGGTGATCATGGACTTCGGCATCGCCCAGTCGAGTCAGCTGAGAAGCGAAGGCGAATCAGCGCTGGGTCAGGTCGTTGGGACTCCCGCGTACATGGCGCCGGAACAACTCAGCGGGCTGACCGTCGATCAGCGAGCCGATCTTTGCTCTCTGGGCATCGTCCTGTTCGAGCTGTTCACCGGGACGCTCCCCTGGCGCGGAGACACGCCGAGCTCGACCGCTCTCGCGCGCTTGCGCCAGGACGCTCCCGACCCTCGTGATTTCCGCAAAGATTTACCTGATACCCTGGCAGAGGTCACGCTGCATTGCCTCTCACGCTCCCCCGACGCTCGACCAAGCTCCGCGGCGAGCGTCGCCCTCGAACTCAAGGCATGGCTGCGCACCACGGAGTCCAATCACAGTCGCCCGCTGATCTGGCTGCCTCCCAGCCAGGGGGACGCCGCCGCGACGCTCACCTCCCACGGCCTCAGCGAGATCAACGCCGCCCTGGAGCCCCACCCCGCGCGCCTCGCGACGCCTGTCACACCTCGGCCGAGCCCACCCAGCACGACGCCGGCGTCGAAGCCCGCGAGCTCCCGACCGAGCTCCAGCCACCCGAGCTCCCGACCGGGTTCGTCGCAGCCGAGCGAGCGACCCAGCGTCGCCGTGGTTCCGTTTCAGCACGAGGCGACCGTGGAAGAGAGCTGCGGACTGCTGAGTGAGCTCTGCGAGGAGGTGGTCGATCAGCTCTCCAGGGCGCCGGGCCTCCGGGTGCGCTCCCTGGGCCGTGTCCTGACGCTGCAACGCGCGAACCCTGGCTGGGACTCGGAGCGCGTGGGACAGGCACTCGAGGTGGACTTCGTCGTCGAGGCCAGCGCAGCTCCGCTGGCGGGGGAGTGTGTACTACGCACCCGCATTCTCGACGTGACCCGCGACGTGCAGCTCTGGGCGGATCGCGTCCGCACCAACCGACCCAAGGCGCTGGAGGCCTGCGAGCAGGCCGCGAAGGCGGCGGTCTCGGCGCTCACTCAGAGCACCCTGGACGACCCTGCGTTCCACACCTGGCTGGACCTCGAGAGCGAGACGAGACCCGAGGAACGCACGACGACCCCCGACGCCGAAGACGGAGGTCAGATCTCAGAAGCACTACCTCGCGGTAACGTTGCTGACACCGATCCCGAGGCGAGCGAACACGGATCCCCCAGCGAGTCGGGGACGCGGAAGCCAGGCATGTTGTGCGCGAGCGCTTGAACCGGCGCCGTCGCGTCCAGCTCCGCGAGCGGTGAGAGCGTTGTCTCAGCGCGAATCCCCGGGCTGTCCCTGGTCATCCGCGTCGCCTTGCCGCACCCTAGGCCTTCCCAATGGCAAGGGCCCCTCACCTTCGACTGTCGATTCAAGCCGCGAGCGGGCGCCGTGCCGGCTCACAGGATCTGGTGCGCGCGGTGCTGGCCGAGCAGGCCGCAGGCCGCCTACCGCCCGGCGCACGAATGCCCCCGGTCCGCGCCCTCGAGCACCAGCTCGGCATCTCGAAGAACACCGTGCAAGCCGCCTACGACGAGCTGTGCCTGCGCGGCGTGCTGCAGGCGCGCTCACGCGCCGGCGTCTTCGTGAGGCAACCCGACGACTACGCGCCGCCCCAGGAGCTTGATCTCAGCGCGCCAGAGCCCCACCTCATGAGCGTGGCGGTAGACCAGCAGGCG
>JAGQIY010000043.1 GCA_020430865.1 Myxococcales bacterium | reverse complement strand
TTCGTCTCGGGTACTTCCTCATGTATCGAGAGCTCAGAGGCGGGCGTTTTCAAGTCTTCGCGCTGCCTCACGAGAAAGAGAACCTGCGGGACTGGGAGAAGTTCCTCGGAGACTGGGAGCCTCGTGGCCCATGAACGGCCGGCCCGCGGCCCGGCCCTCGCTGCGCTCGGCCCAGTGCCGGTGCCTCACGGCAAGGTCGGCACACGGCGCAAGGCGGGCCGGCGAACAGAGCGCTGCACCTGACAGCGCTCGTTGAGATCGTCGAGCCACGGCGAAGAGTGAACACCGAGCTTGCAGGTGAGCTTGGTCGTTCGCCAGACACGACGAAAACACCCTCAACGGTTGAGGGCAGGAAACATCAAGCTCTGCAGGCTTCCGAGTGCGGCGTTCTGAACCGTGCCTCGCTCGGGGCAAGATAGGGAGTCGCTCCCCTTTGCTCCCTCGCTTCCACCACGGCCCTATCTCACCCGAGGGTGAGGCCGCAGTCGAAGCGAGGGGCAAGGGGAGCTCGGCAGCCTCGTTTTTCGGAATCAGTGGACGGCTTCGACGTGCGCAAGGATCGGCCAGCACACGCGCCGCCGTGGCCTGGTCGCACGCTTCGCAGCCGCTGTCGCGGCCGCTCGCGTGCGACAGAACAGCCAGCGATCGCGTGAGCGGCGATCCGCTAACACCAGAGCCCCGCCGAAGGCGCAAGCGTGCGTGACAGCCCCAAGGCTGCTCGGCCGGAGGTCGAGCTGGCCGACGGCTGGCGCGCCGCTGTGCGCCCGGCGAGGGCGACGCCGCACCACGAAGATCTGCCGGCGACGAGCATGAAAACAACGTTTCGGGCGCCTCTCCGTTCGATCCCTCGCCCTTCGCCATGGTCGCCCGCGTCGATCGCGAGCATGGCGAAGGGCGTGGGAGAGCTTCTCCAGTCCACCGGTCCATTGACCGATAGCCCTTATGGATCCTGAGCCAGAGCCGGGAGCCCCCTATACGTGCGCGTTCTTTTCTCTCTGTACGGACTCTCTTGAGTACTTCAAGATCGTCCACGAGGGAGAGGTCTGTACGGAGCGAAACAAGCGACTAAGGAAGAAGCAGCTATGGCTCTCCAGGGCGCTTGGAATCTCGATCTCCGGGGAATGCGCCTTCCCCTGCGCGCGTGGGTCTGACAGACTCGCATCAGCTCTTTGAAAGCTTGAATCGGACGGCGTGGGCGTAACCGGCGCAAAGTCTTTGGCTCTGAAAACCCGCATCTAGGCGATTTTCGGCTCGTGCCCCTCTTTGCGAAGGGGTGTGGCGCGCTGGGATCGAGGTGTGCGTAGGGGTGAGCGCGATGGGGCGTGTTTGATTGCGTCGGGTTTTTCCCATGACTCTATCGGCGACTGGGGTGACCCAGGCAATAGAGGCAATGGATTGGCCTACTGCGGCAACAACCCCGTCAACTGGTCTGACCCATTTGGATTGGCGCCAAACAAAAAACTGGCTGTCACCCGGGATAGGTTCGTGAAGAATCTAAGGGAATTTGAGAGTAGATTTAGGAATCGTTTCCACAAGCAGCATGGAA
>JAGQIY010000523.1 GCA_020430865.1 Myxococcales bacterium | reverse complement strand
TACTGAGGCTCGACCGGCCGAGCGCGTGCCTGGCCGGTCGATACATCTCCAACCACCCTGCTATCTCATGCTGTCACGATCACTAAACTCGACGAGCTCTCGCTGGACGCATCCCGCTTTGGTGTGCGCCATTTCTCTGACCGTTCACGCGTGTTCCCTCACGGCACCGGACAAGGGCAAGTTTTTTGGGGGAGAGACCGCCGGGACCGGGGGTGCAGACGGCGGATCGTCGTCGGGCGGCACCGGAAACTCCGCTGCGGGTGGCGCGGGAGGAAGCGGCGCGAACGACGGCGGGACCAACGCCGGTGGTGTCGGAGGGAACGCGGGAACCGGAGGGAGCTCTGGCACGGCAGGTACCGCCGGTGAGCCGCCAGTTGGAGACGCGGAGTTCTGCGCCTACCAGCTGGACCTGGCCACCGAAGAGTACGACCGCTTCAGGAAGGTCTACACCGATCCGAACGACATCCCTAGGAGCTACGACGGCACGACCACGACGGTCTCACCCAGCGACTGGACCTCGGGGTTCGTAGCAGGGAGCTTCTGGCGTCTCTACGAGCACACGGGAGACGATAGCTGGCGAGTCACCGCCGAAACCTGGACGCAGGCTCTGTTTGCCCAGGCGACCCGCACCTCCGATCACGACATCGGCTTCATCATCAACACCAGCTACGGAAACGGGTACCATCTGACGGAGAGCGGCTCTTACAAGACGGTGCTGCAGCAGGCGGCCGACTCCGCCATCAAGCGCTACAGCCCGGTCGTCGGAGCCATCAAGTCCTGGGACTACTCCAAGTATACCTACCCAGTCGTCGTCGATAGCCTGATGAACCTGGAGCTCCTGTTCCGAGGCTCCGAGCTGAGCGGTGACGACCAGTACAAGCAGATCGCTCTGACTCACGCGCTGACCGTCGCGGCGAATCATTTCCGCCCAGATTTTAGTTCCTACCACGTCGTCGACTTCGATCTGAACGGCAACGTCATCTCCAAGACCACGTCTCAGGGGATCGACAGTCAGTCCGCGTGGGGGCGTGGTCAGGCGTGGGGGCTCTACGGCTACACGATGATCTTCCGCGCGTCCGGCGACGATCGGTTCCTGACCCAGGCTCAGTCGATCGCGGACTACTACACCGAGCATCCGTCGATGCCAGAGGACGGCGTTCCTTACTGGGACCTCGATTCGCCCGACTACTCGAGCATCCCCGACTACCGCGATACCTCGGCCGGAGCCATCGCGGCGAGCGCCCTGTTCGAGCTAGCGAACTACGTGACGGGAACGCGCAGCAAGAAGTATCGCGCGTTCGCGATCAAGGCGGTGCGGGCTCTCTCCGGGCCGAACTACCGCGCCGCGCCGTCCACGAATGGGCACTTCCTGCTTCGACACGCCGTCGGTTCCTACCCAGAAAAGCGCGAAGTCGACGTCGCTCTCAACTTCGCCGACTACTACTATCTGGAAGCTCTCCTCCGCTGCAAGGCGCTGCAATCGAACTGAACAGGGCCCTGCAAAGAGGGTCAGTCGCCAACCGACTGACCCTCACGTTGGGCCTACCTCCTGCAGCGGTTCCGGTTCTCGAATTCGTCTTCGAACACTCGGAACTCGATGACGCTTATCCAGTCGCTGTAAGCCGCTGAGCCGTCGAGCCCCGTGACGGTCAACCGCACGAAGCGCGCATCTCGGGGCGAGAAGAGACGCGTGTGGAACGGAGCGTGTTCGGTGTTGTCGGTCGCATCCACCGCGACCGTCCAGGGGTCACTCGAAGAAGCTCGCGTCTCCACGATGAACTGATAGGGTCGTTGACTGAGCGGCGCCAGCTCGATACCCCGGATGCGCTCGACCCCGAGCAGGTCCAGCTCGAGCGACTGGGGGTAGCCGAACGCGGACCAGCGCGTCGTCAGGTCGTTGTCGACTGCACCCCTGGCTTCGTTCCCCACCTGTTCCGACGTCGCAACTACAACTCCACCCAGGGCCAGGTTCTCGTCCGTGAGCAGCGGGGGCAGGTGGCCGCGAGAGAGCTTGATGACTTCGCTCCCCGCGAGCAGAAACGCTCCGATGCCGAAGTCGTAGTGATCACCTGGGTTGGTGCTTCGAGAGATTGGCGCAGCGCCAACCGGCTGGATGTAGCCGAGCTTGCCATCGTCCGCGAGGGCAACGTCGACCAGGGCGCTCCAGGCCTCCTCGATGATTGGCAGGTACGTGCGCCTGGACAGCAGCCCGTGGTTCACGCCCCAGGCCATGGCGTAGGTGAAGAATGCCGTTCCGCTGGTTTCCGGCCCCGCTGGGTTGCCCGAGTCCAGCAGGTTCGCGGACCAGAATCCGTCGGACTGCTGAAGCTCCGCCAAGGCGGCGGCCATCCTCTGAAACGTGTCCACGTACTCCGCTCGATGCGGGTCCTCCGACGGGAGTCGGTCCAGTTCCTCGATGGTGCGCGCATGGGCGGCGATCGCCCAACCATTCCCACGAGACCAGTACAGGTTCTCACCGTTGGGAGACGCCGCCGGTGGCTTGAACGACGCATCACGCCACCACAGCGATTCGTCTGGGTTCCAGAGTCCGTCTCCCCCCTCCCGGCGCTTGGTCCAGTCGTACATCTCGTACAGCCGCTCGCTGTAGGCCGGATCACTCCTGACGACCGCGAGTCGCGCGAACACCGGCATCGCCATGTGGAGGGCATCCACCCACCACCAGTCATCCACCTGATCCGTGGCGAGCATTCCAGAGATGCTGTCTTCGATCATGTCGATCCGCTGCTCGTCGGGGCTCATACGATAAAGGTCGATGTAGGTCTGACCTATGTTCTGATTGTCCGCGTGGCGCGTCGCCGCCCCTTGATAGAGGGACCAGCTGTGACCCTCCGCCCACTTCAGGGTGTAGTTGAGATACATCTCATCGGGGTAGACTCGATGCATCGCCATGTTGCCCTCGAAGTACGTGGCTCGGGCCCAGCCC
>JAGQIY010000522.1 GCA_020430865.1 Myxococcales bacterium | reverse complement strand
GGTAGTTCGCGGTCGCGAGGAAGGTCACCTGGCTGAGGTCGAACGGTACCTCGAGGTAATGGTCCACGAAGGTGTCGTTCTGAGCCGGATCCAGCACCTCGAGCAGGGCTGCTGCCGGATCGCCTCGCACGTCCGCGCCCATCTTGTCGACCTCGTCCAGCACCAGCACCGGGTTGCGCGTGCCGACCTTCTTCAGAGCCTGAACGATGCGGCCAGGCAGCGCGCCCACGTAGGTGCGGCGGTGACCCCGGATCTCCGCCTCGTCCCGCACGCCGCCCAGGGATATGCGGCCATAGCGCCGGCCCATGGCGCGGGCGATGCTGCGTCCCAGGCTGGTCTTGCCGACGCCGGGGGGGCCCACGAACAGCAGGATCGGACCGCGCTTATCCGTGCGGAGTTGGCGGATGGCGGTGTACTCGACGATGCGCTTCTTCACCCGCTCGAGGCCCCAGTGGTCCTCGTCGAGGCACCGGCGCACCGCCTTCACGTCGATGCGATCGGGGCTGGTGCGCGCCCAGGGCAGATCCGCGAGCCACTCCACGTAGGTCCGCGTGACGTTGAACTCGGCGCTCTGGGGCTGCATCCCCGAGAGCCGGGAGAGCTGCTTGCGGGCGGCCTTCTCCGCCTCGGGGGGCATGTTGGCGATGGCGACGCGCTCGCGCAGCGCCTCGACCTCGTCGTCGTCGGCTTCCCCCAGCTCCTCGCGGATGCTCTTCATCTGCTGGCGCAGCACGTAGTCGCGCTGAGAGCGGCTCATCTCCTCCTGCACCAGCGCGGTGATCTCGCCCTTCACCTGCAGCACCTCGAGCTGGCGCTTGACCATGTCGAGCACCAGGTTCATGCGCTGCTCCACGTCGAAGGCTTCGAGGATCTCCTGGCGCCGCTGGATGCTCGCGTGTTCCTCGGGGAAATTCGAGGCGATCAGGTCGGCGAGCGCACCCGGTTCCCGTACGTTGTCCAGGATGCTCGAGGTCTCCCGAGGCAGATCCGGCATCAGCTCGAGTACCTTGCGGGTCTGCTCGCGCAGGCTTCGGCCCAGCTCGGTCACCTTGGCGTCGGGGGCTGGCTCCTGGATACGCACGACGTCCGCGGTCATGTACGGCTCGAGGCCGAAGCTCTTCTCCAGCTCGAAGCGCGCGAGTCCGTTGAGCACGACGCTGTAGTTGCCGGGGCCGAGGCGGATCACCTTGACCACCCGTGCCAGCGTGCCCACCCGATACAGGTCCTCGAACGTCGGCTCGACCGCGTCAGAAGACCTCTGGGTGATCACCCCGATGAGCCCACCGTCCTGGCCGAGCTCCTCGACCAGACGCACGCTGCGGGGCCTCCCCACGTTGATGGGGACGACGCTCATCGGAAAGAGCACGGAGTTGCGCAGTGGGAGGATCGCCACGCGCTCTGAGGGGCTTGCCGCCATAGTCCGACACTAGTCCCAGAAAGCCGATCTGTCGATCCACCTGCGGCCCGTCCGGCCGATCGCTGGAGCTCGCGCGCCCCGGCCGTGCGCGCGGAATCTCGCCGAGCCGTGGTGCCTATGGTAAGGGCCGACGTCGTGAAGTCGCTGCGATCGCTCTGGCTCAGCGCCGTGCTGGGCGCCCTCGTCCCCGTCGCGGTCGGGTGTGGTGCCCCGGCACCCGCCAAGGGGCCACGGGACGTCCTGACGCAGTATGCCGTCGCCCTGGACGAGGGCCGGGTACAAGACGCCTACGCGCTGCTCAGCGACGAGGCGAAGAAGACCCTGCCCTTCGACGCCTTCCAGCGCATGGTCAAGGAGAACCCGGACGAGGTGAAGCAGGTCTCCAGGAGCCTGCTGAGACCCTCGGGGCCGCCCCGGGTCACCGCCACGGTCAGCTCGCCGAGCGGCGAGTCGCTGCTGCTGGTCTACGAGGAAGGCGAGTGGCGAGTGGACGGGTCGGCCATCGATCTGTACAGCCAGGCCAGCCCGAAGGCGGCGTTGATGGCCTTCGTGCGCGCCTTCGAGAACAAGCGCTGGGACATCCTCATGCGCTTCGTCCCCGAGAGCGAGTCCGAGGGGCTCTCCGCCAAGAAGCTCGAGACCTACTGGACCGGGGAACAGAAGGAGGAGCTCGAGAGCCTCACGCGGGCGATCAAGGCGGCGCTCCCCACGGCCAAGCTCGAGGTGATCGGTGACCATGCCACCATGCCCTATGGCGG
>JAGQIY010000521.1 GCA_020430865.1 Myxococcales bacterium | reverse complement strand
TATCTGCACACCATGGCGGCGATGTCGCCCACGGCGCTGCGCATCGGGCCCCAGGACTGCGTGTTGCCGGTGGTGCCGATGTTCCACGCGAACGCCTGGGGGCTGCCCTACGCAGCCCCCATGTGCGGCGCCAAGATGGTGATGCCGGGAGCCAAGCTTGACGGGGCCAGCGTCTTCGAGTTGCTTTCCACAGAGAAAGTCACGCTCACCGCGGGTGTCCCCACCGTGTGGCTGATGCTGCTGAACCACATGCGAGAGCAGAAGCAGACGCTGCCCGAGCTGAAGCGCGTGGTGATCGGCGGCTCCGCGGCTCCTCGCTCCATGATCGAGGCCTTCCAGGACAACCATGGCGCGCACGTGGTGCACGCCTGGGGCATGACGGAGACCAGTCCCCTCGGCACCGTGGGGAACCTGCTGCCGAAGCACGGGGCGCTGTCCAGGGCCGAGCAGCTCGACGTCCAGTGCAAGCAGGGACGCGCTGTGTGGGGGGTGGAGCTGGACATCGTGGACGACGAGGGCAAGTCGATGCCTCGAGATGGCAAGGCGTTCGGGCACCTGCTGGTGCGCGGGCCCTGGGTGACCAAGGGCTATTTCAAGGGCGAAGGCGGGAACATCCTGAACGAAGGTGGCTGGTTCGACACCGGAGACATCGCAACGCTAGATCCCGACGGATACATGCAGATCACGGATCGCTCGAAGGACGTGGTGAAGTCCGGCGGCGAGTGGATCTCATCCATCGATCTCGAGAACACCGCCGTCGGGCACCCCGACGTGGCCGAAGCCGCTGTCATCGGCATCGCGCACCCCAAATGGTCCGAGCGGCCGCTCCTGATCGTCGTCAAGCGCGAGGGCGCCGACGTCACGAAGGAGAGCGTCCTCGGCTACCTCGAGGGCAAGATCGCGAAATGGTGGATGCCCGACGACGTGCAGTTCGTCGACGCGATCCCCCACACGGCGACAGGAAAGATCTTGAAGACCGCGCTGCGCGAGCAGTTCAAGGACTATCAGCTGCCCACCGTGAACGACGAGTGAGCGCGGGCGCTGGGCAACGCGCTCAGCGCGCTCTCAGAGCGGGCCGATCTGAGCGACGGCCCGCAGCTTCTTGCGCTGCGCGGCCTCGCGCACCTTCTTCGGCACGAGGTTGCCGTAGCGCTGGAGCAGCTGACCGGTGAGGTGCTCCAGGCTGATCAGGGCCTTGACCTCGTCGACCCGAGCGCGCTGCACCGAGAGCTGCGCCGAGCGCAGAGAGTCCTCCGCCTGCTGCACCTCGAGCAAGATCGCGCTGCCCTGCTCGTAGCGCGCCTTCTGCGCCTCGACCTGCTTGGCAGCGACGGTCACCGTCTTCTCCGCCAGCTCGACTCGCCGACGTGCCGTCTCCGCGGTGACATAGGCCGCCGCAACCTGAGAGCGCACCGCCTGGCGCGTCGCCCGGAGCCGCGAGCGCGCCGACTCCACGGCGAGCGCGGCCGCGCGACGATCCGCGCTGCGGGTCTGCCCGGACAGCGGCATCTCGAACACCAAGCCGACGTGCACGCTCACCGCTGGCTCGGTGACGAAGCGATCGGGCACCGGAGGCACTTCGCGATACGCCGCGCTGTCTCCTTGCACGTAGCCTTCGACGTCGAGCCGGGCGCGCTCCGACTCCCCCGCAGTGACCACGCGCTCGCGAGCCAGCTGGAGCTGAGCCTCCTGCAGCTTCACGTCGGGCGACTCCTCCTCCGCCGCGCGGAACGCCTCGGTCTTCGACAGAGGCAAGGTCAGGTTCTTGGGGACGGCGGCCGCGCTCGTCTGCAGGTCCTCGTTGCTCTCCTCGGCTCCGATCAGGCGTGAGAGCTCGACCGCGCGCTGCTTGGTCGTGGCCTCCGTGGCGGCCACCGACTGATCCAGCTGAGCCAGACGCGTCTCGTACTGCAGCAACTCGACGGGGGCGAGGGCTCCCGCCTTGATGCGCTCGTCTGCTTCGTCTCGCTGGCGCTTCGCGGTGTCCCGCGCCTGGCGCTCGATGTCCTCGGCGCGATCCTGGTACCAGAGTTCCCAGTAGCCGTTCAGCACGTCCTGCAGCAGGCTGCTCGCGGCCTGATCACGGCTGCGCTCAGCCGCGGTCTTGGAGAGCTTTGCCGTACGGATCGGCGCTTCGTTCACGTCACGCCCCGCACCACGCAGCAGCGGATGCACGATGCTCGCGCGCCCCGTCAGGCTATACACCGGACCGCTCTCGGTGCTGAGTGTGCCGAGGGCCCCACCAGGCGTCGTGGTCCCGGCGCCGGTCGTTCCGGAGAAGCTGGTGGTGGTGCGCGCACCCTCGAGACGAAAGCCCACCGAGGTACCCCACGGAAAGCGATGGTCCAGCCCGGAACCGACCGACCAGACGTCGCTCTTGCTGAACGTGTAGCTTCCGTCTGCGCCGGCGCGCGGATTCGTGGTGTGCGTGTAGCCTGCGTCCGCAGAGAACGTGGGCGTGAACACGCCCTCGGCCGAGTCCACCTCCGCCTCGGACTGCTCGACGTCCAGCAGGCTGGCCTGCAGCGACGGGTTGTCATGGATCGCGAGCTCGACCGCCCGGCGCTCGGAGAGGCTGCGGGGCGCCGCGTAGGCCAGCTGGCTGATCAGCAGCACGCCGAGGGAGGGCGTGGCGAGGCGCGCGAGGCGCAGAGTTCGTCGTCTAATCATCTGAGAGTGCTTCCTGAGGCGCGGGATTTCTGCTGGGGGAGGCGAGAGTCGGGAGGTACCTGGGGCCGTTTGGCGACGATGTCACTCGCCAGAGTGCCGGCGCCAAAGAAAAACGCTCGCGTCGCTGCTCTGGTCCCGTGTCATTCATGGGACGTCCCCCGCGTGGCGTCCCGCGGCTGGGACTGGCGTCCAGGAGACTCGGACGTCTCGCGAACCATGGGCGTTTCTTCGATGCGCATCGGCTTCTCTGGGTTTGGGGGTGAGAACGAGTCCTCGCGTGGTGTTCTCGGGCGCTACTCGTGGCGCAGGGCGTCGATGGGTTTGAGCTGAGCGGCCTTGCGGGCAGGCAGGTAACCGAAGGCGACGCCCACGAACGCCGAGAACACGAACGAGATGATCATGATGCCCGGAGCGGGCACGAAGGGCAGCTTCATCAAGCTGGTGATGCCTGCACCCATCCCGACGCCGAACAGGATGCCGATTATCCCCCCGAGCGTCGAGAGCACGACCGCTTCCGTGAGGAATTGCATCATCACCTCGCTACCCAGGGCGCCGATGGCCACTCGGATGCCGATCTCTCGGGTGCGCTCCGTGACCGACACCAGCATGATGTTCATGATGCCGATGCCTCCGACGACCAGGCTCACCGCCGCGATCGCACCGAGCAGCGCCGTGAGCGCGCCCGTCGCCGAGGACACCGTCTGGGCGATCTCCGCCATGTCGCGCACGTTGAAGTCGTCTTCCGCCGGGGGACGGATGTTCCGGCGTTCTCGCAGCAGGCTCTCGATGCGTTCCTTCACCGAGGTGGTCGAGCGGTTGTCCGCGACGGAGATGTAGATGGTCGGGATATCGCGGTTGCCCGCCATGCGGCGCTGGAACTGGCGCAGCGGGAGCACCAGGAGATCGTCCTGATCGGATCCCATCGCCGAGGATCCCTTGGACTCCAGCACACCGACCACGGTGCAGGTCATCTTGCCGACGCGTAGCGCGACTCCGATCGGGTCGATGCCTTCGAGCAGGTTCTTGCGCACCGTCTCGCCGATCACACACACGGCGAGACCGTTGCGCACATCCACGTCGTTGAGCAGCCGCCCCTCGGCGATCTTGTAGCCGCGCGTCTGGAAGAAGCCCTCGGTCGTTCCGGTGACCTGGGTCGTGTAGTTGTTGTTGCCGTAGACCACCGTCGCGGAGCGGTTGGCCGCGGGCGCCATCGCCGCGATGCCGGTGATCTGCTTCTCGATCGCCTTCACATCCGCTTCGTCGAAGCTCTTCGAACCGCCGGACGGGGGTCCGCGCCGCGAGAACCCCGGCGAGACGATCAGCATGTTGTCGCCCAGGGCGGAGATGTCGTTCTTCACGCTCTGCGTCGCGCCTTCACCGATGATCGTCATCGTGATCACGGCTGCGACGCCGATCACGATGCCCAGCATCGTCAGCAAGGAACGCATCGTGTTGCGGCGGATCTCCCGCAACGCCATGAGAAACGTCGCCCAGATCATGGGTTTCGCATCCTCGCCGTGGGCTGGTCATCGATGATGTGACCGTCCTTGAAGGTGACGATGCGCGTGCCGAACTCCGCCATGTCGGGCTCGTGGGTAACCATGGCAATGGTCAGCTCTCGCTCCTCGTTCAGGCGCACGAGCAAGCGCATGATCTCCTCGCTGCGCGCGGAGTCGAGGTTTCCAGTGGGCTCGTCCGCGAGGAGCAGCGAGGGATCGCTGACCAGCGCCCTGGCGATGGCGACGCGCTGCTGCTGGCCTCCAGACAGCTCCGCGGGTGTGTGGTCCTCGCGCCCTTCGAGACCGACGTCCCGGAGCGCGAGCATGGCGCGCTCGCGCCGCTCCGACTTGGACACGCGCCGGTAGACCAGCGGCAGCTCGACGTTCTCCAGAGCCGACGTGCGCGCCAGCAGGTTGAAGCCCTGGAACACGAAGCCGATGTAGTGTCGTCTGAGCAGCGCCTGCTGATCGGCGTCCAGCTGTCCCACGTCGACACCGTGAAACAGGTAGCGCCCACTGGTCGGGCGATCGAGACAGCCCACGATGTTCATGCAGGTGCTCTTGCCCGAGCCGCTGGTCCCCATCACGGACACGAACTCCCCCGCGAAGATCGACAAGTCGATGCCGTCGAGAGCGCGCACCTCGGACTCCCCGCGCCCGTAGACCTTGGTGATCTGCTCGAGCTGGAACCAAGGGATCGTCGCGTTGCGACGCTGAACCTCGGTGAGCTGCACTACTTCTTTTCCTCGCTGGTGAGCAGGTCCACGATCACCTCGCCACCTGGCTCGAGCCCCTTCTTGATCTCGGTGAGCGTGCCGTCGCTGACGCCAGTCTTGACCTTCACGCGCTTGGGGCGCGTTCCCGCGAGGATCCAGACGACGCCGTCGCTCTCATCCGGCGCCGGAGCGGCGTCGGGAGATGCGGACGAGGCACCCCGGCTGCGCCGTCCACCGCGAGGTCCGCGAGGCCCGAACATCAGCGGGTTTCCACCACGGGAGCTCGCCTTCTTGCTCATGGGGGGCGTGAAGCGCAGAGCGGCGTTCGGCACCAGCACCGCGTCCTTGACGTGCTCCGTCGTGATGGTGGCGGTGGCGGTCATGCCTGGGCGCAACGACAGATCATCGTTGGTGACGTCGAGCACCGCCTCGTAGGTCACGACGTTGTCCGTCGTGGTCGGCACGTTGCGCAGGGAGCGGAGCTTGGCCTTGAACTCACGCTTGGGATAGGCGTCGACGGTGAACGTCGCCTCCTGGCCTTCCTTCACCCGCCCGATGTCCGCCTCGTCGATCTGCACCGAGAGCTCCATCTTGGTCAGGTCGCGAGCAATCAGGAACAACACCGGCGTCTGCAGCGACGCGGTCACCGTCTGCCCGAGCTCGACGCTGCGGGAGAGCACGACACCGTCGATGGGCGAGCGAATCGTCGCCTTCTTGAGCGCCGTCTCGGATGAGTCGAGGCTGGCCTTGGCCACCAGGATGTCGGCCGAGGTGGAGCGCACCTGCGCGTCGGCTCGAGCTCGGGCGGCCTCTGCGCTCTCGAGCTCCGCGGTGGACACCAGGCCCTTCTTCGCCAGCTCGCGCGTGCGGAGGAGCGTCGTCTTCGCCTCCTTCGCGCTGGCCTTGGCGGAGCTGTAGGAGGCGCGCGCCGCGGTCAGGCGAGCCGACGAGGAGTTCTTGTTGGCGATCAACGTCTCGGGGTTGATCTCGCAGAGCACCTCGCCTTCCTTCACCCGATCGTTGAAGTCGACGAAGATCTTGCTGATGCTCCCCGTCACCTCGGCGCCGACCTCGACCGAGTCCCTGCCGTCCAGCGTCCCGGTCGCGGTCACCGTGGCCTTCAGCTCACCCTTCTGAACGGGCTCGGTCTCGTAGGTCGGTTGGTTCGCGTTCTGTGAAGCCTGACGCCACTTCCAGGCGCCAAAGCCCAGACCAACCAGCACGAGCAAGATCCCGATGCGCCACAGCCATTTGCGGGTCCGCGACTTGTTCATCTGGACCTTCTGGCGAAGCTCCTGGCTGACGTTGGGAGCGGAACGGGAGCTGGGAGGTGCGCTCGTCATCGAGCCATGGACGCAACCACGGGCCCATTCCCTACGCAAACCCCTGATGGGAGGAGCAAAATATCCCAGCGCATCCACTGCTTGCGCGCCCCCTTAACGCTCGGGTACGCAGCGGCGATCCCAGCGCGGCTGCGCTTCCTTTCGGGTGCCTGCGGGTCGGTACCCAACGCCCCGCTCGGCCGACCGTCACTCCAGAGTAGGGAAAACCCGTGACCGCGCGTCCAAACTCCACACCTCGCACTGCTCTCGACCGGCGACTGCCGTCGTCAGTGGGCGGAGGTGCGGCACTGGTATGCGCGTTCCCACTCGTCCCCTCTCCCCTCGAGCATGGCTGATCCCGATCTCAGCTTGCTCGCGCGACGCGTCGCCAAGGGAGACGTCGAGGCCTTCGCCGGCATCGTCCGCGAGACCCAGGGGCGCCTGTACCGCCTCGCTGCACGCCTCTCGGGCAGCACCAACGACGCAGAGGACGTGCTCCAGGAGGCCTACGTGAAGGCGTTCAACGCGCTCCAGGAGCAGCGTTTCGATGGTCGGTCCAGCGTCCAGACCTGGCTCTACCGCATCGTCAGCAACGCAGCCATCGACGCCACTCGGCGGCGCAAGGCACGCCCGGTCAGTAACCCTGACGATGCGGAGCCGAGAGAGGACTCCAGCGTGGACCCCGAAGGTCGCATGGCGCTGCGCGAGCTCGATGAATGGTTGTCCGAGCTGTCCGTCGAACAACGCAGCGTGCTGATCCTCCGGGCCGTCGAGGGGTTTTCCACCGTGGAGACCGCTGAGATCCTGGGTTGCTCCGAGGGCGCGGTGGAGCAACGATTGATCCGGGCGCGAGCGAACCTGAACAAGCGACGAGGCGAGACATGAACGGCGACGAGGATCTGCAGCAGCTGGAGGCTCTGACGCGAGCTACCCAGAGCCTCGCGCCCAGCCCCGGCTTCGAAGCACGGGTGATGACTCGCATCCGCGCGCGCGTGGAGCGCGAGAGCTGGAGGTCGCGGGGGATCCTTCTCGGCTGCTTCGCCGCGGCCGCCGCGGCGGCCATCTGGGTCGCTCAGCTCGAGCAACGCCAGGTGGACACCGACGCGCTGACGCTGTTCGACAGCATGGAACTCACCCAATGACTCCCCGCGGAAAGAACATCCTGGCGCTCGTGCTCGCGTTCGGACTCGGTGGCGTCGCCGGAGCCTTCGGGATGCGCGCCACCCAGCTCGATCGCGTCGGAAAGCTGATGCACCGGCCGACTCCAGAAGCCCGACGGAACTTCATCGTGGAGGTCATGCGCCGTCGTCTGGAACTCACCCCCGAACAAGCCGACGGCGTCCGCAAGGTGTTCGAGGCTCATGAAGGCGAGCGCAAGCAGGCGTTCGACAAATGCCGCCCAGAGCACGAAGCGCTGAAGGACCGCATCACCGAGGAGATCGACGCCCTGCTGACGCCTGAGCAACGCGAGAAGCACAAGCAGCTGCGTGAAGAGCTGGAGTCCCGTCGCCGGGGCAAGGACAAGTCCTAGCCCGCGGGTTTGGGGGAGAGGGAGCGCCGGCCGCACGACCTAGAAGCGGCGCCAGAAACGCGGTACACACGGGCCATGGTGTGGTTCCGAGTGTGCGCCGGCGTGCTGCTGGCGGGATTGGCGACGATGGCTGGCTGCAGCGCGAGCGACGGCAATGGCCCCGGCGGTGGTGGCTCCGGTCAAGGTGGCTCGGCTGGGAGCGGCAACGGCGGAAGCGCCCAGGGTGGTAGCGGGAACAACGGGGGCAGCACCCAGGGCGGCAATGGGGGCTCGACGACGGGCGGCGGCGACATCGGGGACCCCTGCACCACCAACGCGGACTGCACGATCGTCGAAGGCAGCGAATGCTGGACGACGATCGGGGGTGGTGGTTTCCCCGAGGTAACATTTCCCGGTGGATACTGCGGCAAGGCCTGCTCGAACGAGGGCGGCAACGAGTGCGGCGAGAACGCAGGCTGTACCATGACCAGCGTCTCGGGCGGAATGGGCTCGGTGACGCTAAGCATGTGCACGCCGCCTTGCAGTGGCGACGAGGAGTGCCGAGCCAGCGAGGGCTACCACTGCCAGATCGTGTTTGGTAATTTTGGCGTGTGCGTACCCTGACTGTCTCGCGGGCTTTGCTAGGCTCAGGGGCGTGACGAAGTACCTGTTGTTGACACTGATTGCCGCGCTGGCGGCTCCAGGTTGCGGTCCGGCGAAGCGCACGTGCACTCCGGAGGTCAATGCGTGCATGCAGCGCTGCGGTGAGAACTCTCCCGAGTCGGACCGCAGCAACGCGAACCCGCCGATGGCGGACACGCGCGGTCCCTGCCGCACCGCGTGCGAGGACCGCTACTGCCGCTAGCGCTCAGCGCCTTGAAGCCCTGCGCTGAAACAACCCCTGCGCTGAAGCAACCCCTGCGCTGAAGCAACCCCTGCGCTGAAGCAGCGTCAGGAACACTGCGGCGCGAGCCTCGAGCGTGGCAATCAACGATGGCGAATCGCCAGGCCTCGGGCGACAATCGCGCGCATGAAGTCCTTCAAGTACTGGCCCGTCATCGCCTCGGTTCTGGTCGCCCCCATGTTCGTGCAGTGCGTCCCCGGCTTTCCCGGTGGCGGCGGCTGCCCCGACAGCCCCGAAGCCGCGATGAAGGCCAACTTCGGTCTGGCCGCCGAGGCCGAGGGCAAGGTGAAGGCCGCGCTAGCGGCCGGCGCTGCACTGCAGAACATGGCCGTGGAGATCGAGGCCGACGTCGCGACGGCGTGCGGCGACCTCGCCAAGGACCTGGGCGCCACGGACATCGAGCCCAAGGAGGACGGGCCGGGGAAGAAGGCTGAAGCCGCGTGCAGCGCCGCAGCGAAGGCCATCGGCGACTTGAAGGCGAAAGCCAAGGGCACGCTTCAAGTGAAGGTCGTTCCTCCCAAGTGCGAGGCGTCGATGAGCGCCATGGCGGACTGCGCCGCGCAGTGCGACGCGAAGGTGGAGCCAGGCTCCGCGAAGGTGCAGTGCGAGGGTGGCGAGATCAGCGGGCAGTGCGACGGCGAGTGCAAGGGGTCGTGCACCGTCGAGGCGGGCGCGCAGTGCACGGGTACCTGCACCGCGAGCTGCGAAGGCGAGTGCAGCGGGAAGTTCAGCGGCGAGTGCAAGGGCACCTGCGACGGCAAGTGCGATGGCGCGGCGATGAGCGGCGGCAAGTGCGACGGCACCTGCGATGGAACCTGCAAGGGCGAAGCCGAAGGCAGCTGCGCCGGCACCTGCAAGGGCACGTGCAGCGCGCAGTGCGAGATGAAGGGGCAGGCGAAGTGTGAGGGCTCCTGCTCTGGCGGCTGCAGCGTCGAGCTGAAGGAGCCGAAGTGCAGCGGCGAGGTGAAGCCACCGAAGATGAGCGCCGAGTGTGAGGCCAGCTGCGACGCGCAGGTCAGCGGCAAGGTCGAGTGCGTGCCAGCTCAGGTCCGTGTGGCGATCCAGGGCGCAGCGGACGCCCAGGCGGCGATCAAGCTCAAGGCCGCGCTGAAGGCGCACCTGCCGGCGCTGCTCAAGGTGACCCTCGGGCTCAAGGGCAAGCTCGAGCGAGCGGTCGCGAACGTGCAGACGACGCTGGAGGGCGCCAAGGCAGCGATCAGCGGCGGCGGTCAGGCTGCCATCAAGGCCGGCGCCTGCGTCGCCGCCTCACTCAAGGCTCAGGCGGACGCCGCCGTGAGCATCAACGTCTCGGTGAAGGCCAGCGCTTCCGCCAGCGCTTCCGCCAACGCCGGCTGAGACTGCCCGCAGAGTCGAGTCTCCGGGCAGCGCATCCCGCCGCCCAGCGCACGTCAGGGCAGCGTCCCGGAGACCGCGTTTCCGTACCAGAACGGGACAGCTGCGCAATTGAGTTGACGACGCCCGCGGGCTGGCGTCATACCGCCTGACCAAATATGGGCATCGTCAGCGAGTTCAAGGAGTTCGCGGTCAAGGGCAACGTCGTCGACATGGCCGTCGGTGTGATCATCGGCGGCGCCTTCGGCAAGATTGTCAGCTCGTTCGTCGCCGACGTGGTGATGCCGCCGCTCGGCATCGTGACCGGAGGCGTCAACTTCGCCAAGCTGCAGTGGGTGCTCAAGGCAGCCGAGGGCGACAAGCCTGCGATCGCGCTGAAGTACGGGATGTTTCTGCAGAACGTCTTCGACTTCCTGATCGTCGCGATCGCCGTCTTCTTCATGGTGCGGGTGATCAACCGCGTCCGCCGCAAGGAAGAAGCGGCGCCAGCTGCGCCGCCAGAGCCCACCGCACA
This sequence comes from Myxococcales bacterium, assembly GCA_020430865.1. The sequence continues at coordinate 17,745 of JAGQIY010000521.1, read as the reverse complement.
GGAGAAGCTGCTGACCGAGATCCGCGACCTGCTGAAGGCCAAGGGCTGACGCGAGCGCGACTGGCGTGACCCTGCGGCCTCGCTTCCTCCAGGAACTACCGAGTCAACACACTCACGCCATCGCTGACGCGGTCGCTGGGGTGAGGGATGACGATTTCCCCCGACTCCAGCCCCCGCTTGATCTCGGTCTCGAGCCCGTTGCTTCGTCCCACTTCGACCTCGCGAAGATGTGCGACGCCCCCTGTGACGCTGAACACAGCCCAGCTCTCGCCCTTGCGGAACAGGGCGCTCGCAGGCACCTTGAGCACGTCCTTCGCCTCGAACACGATGATCTTCGCTTCCACGCGGTATCCGTCCATCAGCGCCTTCCACTTGTCGTAGGGCTCGTCCAGGTCGATCACCGCGTTCACTCGCTGCTCCTCGACCCCCAGCGCGGAGAGCTTCGTGAACGCCGAAGGCTCGATCTGCCGCACGTGCGCGCGGAGCTCTGGGCCGCCCCAAGCCACGACGCGCACCGGCGCCCCCGGCTCGATCTGGACCGCGTCGCTGGTCAGCACGTCGATCACGATCTCCAGGGCTTGCGGGTCTCCGAGCTCGACCAGCGGTGAACCGGCCTGAACGACACCCTCGCTCTCCTGGATCAGCTTCAGCACGCGGCCATTGATCGGGCTCGGCACGTCGAGCTGCTGAGCATCCTTTTTCCCTCCGGATATCTGACCCAGCGCGGCGCGCGCCATGCCGAGTTGATGATCGGCGACCTTGGCACCGAACCTCGCCGAGGTGAGCTCCGCCTTGCGGGAGCGCAGCTCCAGCTCCTGGCGGTCGAGCTCCGCCTGAGGCGAAGCGCCCTGAGCCACCAGGGCCTTGCGCGTCTGCACCTGCTTCTTCGCGTACTCGAGCGCGGCCTCGGCGCGGTCGATCTGCGCCCGAGCCTGACGCTGGGCCGCGCCCGCGGCGAGCACCTGCGCCTCCGCCTGCTGCTTGCTGCGCTCGTCGAGCAGCGGCGAGCTCAACGGCACGATGCGCGCGAGGACCTGCTGGCTCTCCACCTCGGCGCCTGGCTTGAGCTCGATGCGCGCCACGTTGCCAGCGATGGGCGCGGAGACCGTGAAGCGATCCTTGACCCGGGTGCGTCCGTCTTCGTCCACGGTGATGGTGAGTTCCCCTCGCTCCACCTTCACGGAGTCCACGGGCACTGGCTTGGGCATCCAGGCCATGACGATCGCGGCCAACGCCAAGACGGCGACGGTCAGCACCGCGATACGCCGCACCCAGCGCGCGAGGTTTCGATGATTGCGCTTCGCGGACGCCGGCTTGGGCGCCGCAGGCTTCTCTTGGGGTGAGGACTGCTGGTTTGCAGACCGTGCTGCGTTGTCACCATCCGGGCTCATTTCCATCCTCGCTACTCACGGGTCTTCAGGACCCCGATCAGATCCAACTTGTCGAGCTTGCGTCGCACCAGCAAGGCGCTGATCAGCCCCGAGCCGATCGCGACGCTCACGGCGAAGGCGTAGGTACGCGTCGAGAGCACGATGGGCAGACGATAGATCTCGGGATCCATCGTGGACATCAGCCCGACGGCGAGCACATTCCCGAACCAAATTCCCAGCGGAATTGCCAGGACCATGTGTACGGCCAGCTCACCGAACAGCACCCCCGCGATCTCCGCCCGGGTGAAGCCGAGCACGCGCAAGCTCGCCAGGTCGCGGCTGCGCTGGGAGAGCGAGACGCGCGCGCCGTTGTACACGACGCCGATCGCGATCACGCTGGCGAAAGCCGCCATGATGAAGGTGTAGACGTACATGATCTCGCCGCTCTGCGCCTCGAACTGCTCGCGGAAGTCAGAGGGCGCGCCCACGGCGAGCACGCCGGGGTAGTCGTTGAGGCGCTCGAGGACCTCCCCTCGCCTCAAGGGATCGATGCGGAGCGCAGCCATGTTCACGCTGGGGGTCTCCCCGAGCCAAGCCGCCAGGGCGCTCTGATGCATGTAGCCCTGCAGACCAAACGCGTCGTCCACCAATCCCGAGACGGCTACGCGCTGGGTCGAGCGGTCGCCCTCACGGAGCTCGACCCAGATCTCGTCTCCCACCTGGACGTCCAGGCGTCTGGCAAGCTCCTTGGACAGCAGCACCCCCTCGCTCGGCACCGACTTGGTGGCGCCATCGCGCTCGACGACGTGACGCAGCTCTGGCCGAGCAGGCATCCCCACCAGCGCGCCATCTCGCGTATGGTGCCCTGCGGAAAAACGTACCGAGATGTTGCGGTAGCCCTCGGCGAAGCGCACTCCCGGCAGGTGTCCGAGCTCGCGCACCGCGCGCTCGGGCGCTGGCTTCATCAAGGTGACGTTCAGGTCCTCGCGCATCGCCTGGTGAAACTGCACGTTCAGCAGGTTGTCGATGGCATCGAACCAGAAACCCGCGACGACCACGATGCCGATGGAGAAGGCAACGCCGATCGCCGAGAGCGCCGCGCGCAGCGGCCGACGCAGCAGCTCCCGCGCCACCATGCGACCGCCGACGCTGATCAGCCGCGAGCCGACGATGCGGTTCAGGAAGCCAAACTGGTAGCGCGCAGGCGCCGGGGGACGCATGGCCTCCGCAGGCGGCAGACGCACCACCGCCCACACGCTCGAGGCCGCACCGATCACCGCGGAAACGAGACTCACCACCAGCGAGAACACGACGACCCGTGCCTCGAGGCGGAACTCCGGCTCCGGAAAGCGGAAGTACTGCCCGGTGTACATACCCGTCATGGCGTCGCCGAGCCATGCCCCGAGGCCGACACCGCCGAGCGCCCCGAGCAAGACGACCACGCTCACCAGCTCCAGGTAGTGCAGCCCGATGGCGCGGTCGTCGTACCCCACAGCCTTGAGCGTCGCGATCTGGGAGCGCTGCAGGGCGATCAGGCGCGAGAGCACGACGTTCAGCAGGAACGCCGCCACGAACAGGAAGATCGCGGGGACCACGGTGGCCATGCTCTCGAGCTGGGTGAGCTCGCCGCTCAGCATGTAGTTGGAGGCCTGCTTCTCCCGCGTCACCGCGCCGAGCCCGCCGTAGGGCTCGAGCGCGCGATCGATGCTCCGCAGGGCTTGCTTCGGGTCGACCCCTGGCTCGAGGTTGAACTGCACGTCGTTGAAGGCGCCCTCGAGCTGAAAGGCCGAGGCGAGCACGCGTTCTCTCAGCCACAGCACCACGACGCGCTTCGGGTCGTAAGACATCCCGCCCGGCGGCAGCGTCATCACGAACTCCGGGGACATGGCTACCCCGACGACGCGGAACTTGCGCAGGCTGCTGTTCAGGATCACCTCGAGGGAGTCGCCGAGCTGCAGCTGGTGCGCCTCGGCGAACGCGTCGAGCACCACGACCTCGTCGCTGCGCGTCTCGTCCGGTAGGCGTCCGCGCGTGAGGTGCAGCCTGGACAGCTGGCTCGTGCCCTCGTCGGGCAACGACACCAGGATCCCCGTCGCCGCGCGATCCATCGTCTTCACTGGAACGAGGGCGGTCTCCTGGATGCGCGTCTCGATGCTTGCCACGCCCGGCAGCAGCTCCAGGCGCTTGGCCAGGGGCTTCGGCGCGCGCTCGAGGTGCACGAACGCATCGGGGAAGCGGTTGTGCTCGTAATAAGCGTCCCGCGAGTAGATCAAGGAGTCGTACGCGCTGTGAAGCGTGACGTAGCTCGCGATGCCACAGGCGACGACCAGCGCGATCGTCAGCACCTGGCCCTTCAAGAGGACCAGGTCGCGCAGCAGCTTGTGGTCCAGGGCCTTCACCAGCGGATCACCTCGGGCGACTTGCGCTCCGTGTTGGTGACGTCGCTGTCCACGCGCCCGTCCACCAGCGTGACGACGCGATCGGCCAGCGCGGCAACGGGGGCGTTATGAGTGATCACCGCGGTGGTGGTTCCGAGCTCCCGGTTGACGCGGTCGATCACCGACAGCACGCGGATCCCCGTCTCGAAATCGAGGGCGCCCGTGGGCTCGTCACACAGCAAGACCTGAGGCTGCTTGGCCACGGCGCGAGCGATCGCGACCCGTTGCTGCTCCCCTCCGGACAGCTGCGCGGGAAAATGATCCGCCCGCTCCTTCAATCCGACCAGATCCAGGGCGTCGAGGGGGTCCAGCGGTTCCGCCGAGATGTCGGTCACCAGGGCGACGTTCTCCAGGGCCGTGAGGCTCGGGATCAGGTTGTAGAACTGGAACACGAAGCCCACATTTTCCCTACGGTAAGTCGTCAGCTCCCGACTGGCGACGTGGCTCATGTCGTGTCCCAGGTAGAACACTTCCCCCTCGGTAGGACCGTCCAGTCCGCCGAGGATATTCAGCAACGTCGACTTACCGCTGCCGCTCTGCCCGAGGAGGACCACCAGCTCGCCCGCGTGGAGCGTGAAGTCGACCCCGCGCAGCGCATGGACCTGCACCTCACCCATCACATAGGTCTTGGTGACTCGCTGCGTCCACAGGACGCGCTCTCCGATCGTTCGCTCCACGGCATGCCTCGGAGGTCACTCTAGGCCCCGCAACCCCGGCGGCAATACGAAGTTTGTGCGCGAAACCGCCGAGACCTGTCCGTGCCAGAGGCAGGCGAGGCGTCACTGTGTTTCGACACTGAGACGCTCCAGGACGGATCGGGGCCGGACGTTCCGCGCGGTTACCTGGGTACGGGGCTTGCTTCGACGCGAGGGTGCCCATTCCTCGCTCAGGTCCGACGCGCAGCACGATGGCCTTGGTGCTGCTCGCGCTGGGTCTGCTGGGCCTCCGACCGAGCCCCGCGAACGCGCAACCGATCGCGGCGAGTCCGCTGGAGAACGCAAATCGCGCGGGATCTGGCTTCGGCTGGGACCAGACCTGGGTGCTCACGCTGGGCTACTCCCGGGGCGTGGATCAGCTCGTCGGCCTCGATGGCGTGCAGGTCGACGCGGGGCTCGCGCTCCCCTTGACCCAGATTCCGCGCGCAAACGCCTTCAAGCTGTGGCTCGGCGGTCAGCGCTTCTGGAGCGCTCCAGGTTTCGGGCTGGTGACAGCGAGCCACCTGACCAGCGTCCTCACCAGCGACCCCACCGGGAGGAAGCTGGGGCTCGGCGGTGAGCTGAGCCTGCGTCCGGGCTACTACGCAGCCGATTGGAGCGTCGCGTTGGAGGTCGCTGGGCGACTGGCGCTCAGCACCTACATCTGGCACTCGGAGCGGGTCCGTGACTTGTACGCCGAGCGCTATCCGGACGGCAGCGGCGCCGAGGACGGTCCCCAGGACGGCTGGTACTGGTTGCCCGCGGCGCGCTACCACCTTGGAGTCGCCGGGGGCTGGCTGCCATCCAGGTCCTTCGAGCTGTCCGGCGTCATCGGCTTCGACTACAGCCCTCAGGTCGAGGGCGTGATCGACAACGCATCCATCGGTGGCGTCCCGTTCTACATCCGCGGGGAAGGAGCCTACCGATGGTGAACCGAAGCGGACTCGCGACCGCCCTGCTCGTGATGGCGCTGGTCAGCCTCCCGCAGTGCTACTCGACGACGGACCCGGGCAACCTCGTGCCGCCGACTGCGGAGCAGGATCCCAGGCTCCCCCAGATCACCCTGAAGGTCGCGGGACGCTCGCGTCAGGTGCACCTGCAGACCTTCGGCGACCGCGAGAACCCGCCGCTCTTCCTGCTCCACGGCTCGCTCTCGGACTTTCGCGCGCTCCTGCCTTTCCAGGCGCTCAGCGACCGCTACTACGTCGTGATGTGGGATCAGCGAGGAAACGGTCTCTCGGAGCGCATCGGCAGCGAGGAATACAGCTTCGATTCGGTGGTGGAGGAAATCGATGAGCTCCGGAGTCGCTACGCCGGTGGTCGTCCGGTGTCGCTCATCGGACACTCCTTCGGCGCGATGTACTCCGCGCTGTACATGAGTCGTCACCCGGAACACGTGGATCAAGCGGTGCTCGTGGAGCCAGCCGGGCTCAACGGCCAGATCTTCACCGACACCTTCAGCGACGTGATCGACATCGATCTGTTCAGTCCCGAGCTCAGCGAGACCTACTGGCAAAACGAGGTGCTCGCGCCGTCGTCTCACGAGGCCATGGACTACAAGGCGCTCCTGTTGCTCGAGAACGGCCACCAGACGCACTACTTCTGCGACGCCGATCACCCGCCGCGCTGGCCCGTGTGGCGCCCCGGCGCGTTCGTGGAGTATCGCCGCGGAAAGCTCATGGGAGCCGGGCTCTCCGGCGGGAACTTCGACTTCGACTTCGCCAAGGGCCTCGACACGTTTCCACGCAAGGTGCTGCTGATCGGCGGCACTTGCTCGGCGCTCGGTCCGGACTTCCAAAGCCGCTACCACGTGCCGCTGTTCGCCGACGCAGAGGTCGACACGATCCAGGGCGCCGGGCACCGCATGTTCGTCGAGAAGCCAGACGACGTGCTCGTGGCCGTGCGCGGCTACCTGCGTGAGTATCAGTAGCAGCTACTCCCAGTCGAAGGAGTAGGCGCTGCGGGTGCTGTGCAGGCCGCGATACACATTGATATTCGGCTGCCCGTCGGTCACATCGCGGAAACGATAGAGCGGCGGGTCGTCGCTCACCTGCTCCAGCTGGTCGAACTGGACGTCGCGGAAGAATGCCGCTGGGTCGATGCGCAGGGTGAGCGCGCCGCCAGGCTCCGGCCGGACATCCACCGGGATGGGCGAGACGACACGCTCGCCACAAATCGGATTGTCTCCCGGCTTCTTTGGATCGGTGGGGGAGATGCGCCGGTTGCTGCCGATGGTCAGGCTCGCGTCGAAGGGCCAGCTCTCGTTGCCTCGCGTTGCGGTGCCTGCGGCGGCGAAGATGACGTGAGGATCTTCCGCTGCGTCGATGTCGGTGCTCTCCCCCAACAACCAGACCTCCCCGGTGCGCGCCCGCTCTTCCAGGGCGACGCCCGGATCCGGAAACGGCTGCGGCGTGGGGCTCAGGGTGTCGACCGTGATGCCACGATTGACCTCGGCGACGTAGATCCCCGGCAGGTAGCAGTCGCGGTCGGCGGCTCCCGGCAGCGGGACCTGCTCGTTCAGGTAGAGCGCGCCGACCCGCAGGTTCGCACGATTCAATTCCACATGGTAACCCGACACGGTGTCGAACGCGTACGTCCCGTCCCCGGAGAGCGCCGCGGGTCCCGCCGCGAAGGCTTCGAACTCCAGGGTACCGCTTCCGGTGCTGGGCGCGCAGGCGACGAGCAGGGGTAAGCCAAGGCTCAACATCCAGGTGCGCATGGCTCAGTCCTCCCCCAGGTGAACGGCGAACGTCGCATAGACCGCTCGCGGCGGTCCTGCCGTGAAGTGACGCTCCGGCACCAGCGTCGGCGTCGGCTCCGTGTGGAAATCGCTCGCGTAGTTGTACTCGCCAAGGCGGTACTTGTTGTCGAGCAGGTTCGACACCTGCAGACCGAACTCGAGGCTCTTCCAGCCGAGCGTCGCAGAAGCGTCCAGCGTGAAGATCGAGTCCGAGAGCTCGTCGTAAGGCAAGGGACGCGGCGCGACGTAGGTCGCTCCGAGGCTCGATGTCGCCTTGAGCGCGCTACCACCGAACTCGATCGGTAGATCGCCGAAGAACGCCGCGTCGGCGCGAGCCACCGCCGACGGTACGTAGGGAATGGCCAGCCCGGTGTCATCGAAGGTCGAGCGCACCAGCGTGAGGTTCGTGTTCACGTCGAAGAAGTCCCCCGTCGCACGCACGGCGCCCACCCAGCCGGTGCGAGTCGTGCCCTCCGCCAGGGTGTTGCGCCCCGCCGTCTGGCTGAACAAGTAGTCCTGTTCGACCTGGGTCTGAAAGAAGATCGAGCGCGCCACCAGCGCCACGTCTCCGAGCTGGTGCGCGTACATCACGCCGCCCTCGTAGGCGGTGATACCAGAGAACGGCGCCTGACCGTCCTGATTCACGAACTGCGGGTCCACCGCCCGCACGCCGCGCCCCCAGCCAACGCTCATCGCGAAGCCCTCGAACGGCCCAAACAGCGCCACCGCGCGGGGCAGCATCGTCGAACCCGAAGTGGTCGTGCGCTGAGTCGGCAACCGGTACTCCCCCGCCGGCTGCTGGGAGAAGCAGCCCGCGTCTCCATCGAAGCCTGCTCCCGCGGGGAAACGCACATCGTTGACCGCGCAGCGATTCAGCACGTCGTACGTGAATACTTCGCCGCGCAGGCCGCCTTTGAGCGTGAACCAGCCGACGGGCTTCACGGCGCCGTCCGCGTAGATGCCGACGTTCGCCGTCGTCGACTGCAGATCCAGCTCCTTGGCGTAGGGCACCCCGTTGCTGGCCTGGACGCGCTCTTGAACGCCCTCCGCCCGATCGCCCCGCGCCAGGTAGCCCAGCTCGAACTCCTGCCTCTGCCCCAGGGCCTTGCCGTGCCAGCGCGCCGAGCCGCGCGCGCCGATGGTCGTGGTGTCTATCTGCTTGTCCAGGCGGTCACCACGCTGAGTGTGCGGATCCTGGAGCGGCTGCTGAGTGTCCAGCAAGAAACCCGTGAAGTTCTCCTGGAGGCGCATTGAGCCGTCGATCACGAAGACTTGCTGCTTGAACAGCGTGGCACCGGCTTTTTGCTCCACGGCGCTGGAGATGCTGAAGCGCGACGCCTGTCCGCCTTGCCAGTCGTCGTACGTATCGTAGAATCGTTTCCTCCCGGCATCGTAGTCATCTTCCCGCAACACGCCAGCGCTCTTGTAGTCGACGCTGTAGGCTTGACCCGTCACGCGCCAGAGCCCGGTGCGCCCGATTCGCCACTCGTACTGACCAATCGCCGAACCACGGCGAGACGCACGGCTCTGCCCGAAGCCATCGGTGTCGTAGATCTCGGCGCCGCCAAAGGTGTGGTGGCTCTCATTGGCCGGGCCCCACAGCAGCAAGAGACGCTGGGTATTGAAGGAGCCCGCCATGTACTTCATGGTCAGGCCCCGCTGGTCGAGGCCCAGGCGGTAGTCGGCAGAACCGGCGACCGCGAAGTTGCCCTGCTGAGGCTCGAAGGGGCCTTCGAGGACACGCAACTCCTCCACCAGCTCCGGGATGATGAAGTTCGTATCCGCGTACCCGTTTCCGTGAATGTTCCCAACTTGGTTGATGGGCACGCCATCCACGGAGAACTCGATGTCCTGACCTTCGCGCGCATCGAAGCCCCGCAAGAAGACCTGCTGCGCGTGGCCATCGCCGCCCTCGTTGCTGAGCAGGATGCCCGGAGCCAGCTTCAAGATCTCTGCAGCATTTCCTCGCGGCGCCTTGCGAAGCGCTCCAAGGCGAATGTTCACGTCAGACGCCCCGCGCTGGGGAGCGCGCGCGCGGCCGACCACGATGATCTCCCCCTCTTCGTCCTGAAACGTGGCGTGGTCGTGTCCATCGTCAGGGGAATGCGCAGGTTCTTCTTTCGGGGGCGAGGCCTGCTTCGGGGCCGCTGCGTCCGCCGCGGGTTTCTGCGCCGTCGCCGCTGCCGGCGCTGGGACAGGCTTCGGCAATTCGAAGTCGAAGGGTACGCGGATCTTGGCAGCGATCGGCTGACCGTTCCTGGTGGCTGGTCTGAACCGCCACTGTTTCACGGCCTCGATGGCAGCGCGATCCAGCTCCTCTCCCGCGGACTTCTCCACCGTCGCATCGATCACCAGACCATCGCTATCGACGGTGACGAACAGCACCACCTGACCTTCGTGCTTCGCCACGCGCTCTGCCTTCGGGTAGTCCGCGTCGACGCGCTTCACGACGTCTGGAGGTTGCACGTCAGCAGGCTGTGACAACGCCTGCTGCGTGAGCAACGAAGCCAGCAAGAAGACAGGGAGTCCTCGAAGCCCGCGCGCGGGATGGAACTCACGAGCTGAGGAGCGGAAGCGAACAAACTCTGGGATCACGATCTCTCCGTCCAGTCGCCAGCTGCCTAACCGATGCTTTTGCCATCCGCAAGCCATTGTAATGAATTTTTATTTGCAATCGAGTTGCATTTAGATTCGGGGCTCGCTAGATCCTGCCTCATGATTCGCAAAGCAACGCTCCGCATGGGAGCTCTGGTGACCCTCGGAGGGTTCGCGATGCTCGCCTGCAGCAACGCCGACGACGAAACCTCCAGCGAGAACGGGGGCTCGATCGTCGTCTCGGCTTCCGGCGAAGAGCTCGCCCTCGAAGGCTATCCGTTTCCCCCGCAGCCTGGTGTCGAAGCCTTCTTTGGCGACGGCTGGGAGGTGAAGTTCAGCAAGGTGCTGGTGGTGATCAGCGATGTCCACCTGTCCGAGTCCCCCGACACCTCACCCACCGATCAATCGAAGGTCGGAAAACGCGTCGCCAGTCTTCCGGGAGCCTTCGCAGTGAACCTGGCGGCTCCCGGCGATCTCGTTGGAAAGGGCGGCGGCGGCGAGCGCGCGTGGGCGCTGGGCCGGATGGAAAATCAGAACCTCGATGGCGGCGCCGCGTTCGACTCGAGCCAGCGCTATGCCTTCGGCTACAGCCTCGTCGACGCCTCTGATGACGTCATCAATCTACAAGGCTTCACCGCGGACGACCCCGACTGGCAGGAAATGAAGCAGAACCACTGGACTCACTTGCTCGTTGGAACCGCGACCTTCAAAGGCAGCGAATGCAAGGCCAGCAAGGAAGGCTACGACTTCGACGCACTGCCCACCAGCGTGAAGTTCCGCTTCGGCTTCGAAGCGGATGTTTCCATGGAGAATTGCCAGAACCCGGAGAACACGGGCGCAGCGTTCGACGGCGAGGAGTTTCAACGCGGCGTCCAGGTGAAGGCCGGGTCGGAGACGACCGTCCAGGCCACGATCCACACCGACCATCTGTTCTGGGATACCGTCGATCACGGCGCCATCCCGCTGTTCAATCAGTTCGCAGCCCAGGCCAGGGACGTGGGTGGAGAGTTCGTGGTGACGATGGAGGATCTAGTGGGCGTCCCGCTCGCTCCCGTGGTCGACGCCCAGGATCGATCGATGCCTTGGAGGAGCTGCGTCGACGCGAGTGAGTACACGCTGCCGACCGTGCCCTCGGAGGTCACCTTCGAGACCGAGGGCAACGACGCGATCAGCGATCTGCACGACTTCCTGATCTTCAACGCCTCCACCATGGGTCACCTCAACCAGGACGGCCTCTGCTACGCGCCAGGCTTCGAGCACTCGCACTGACTACCCCCCAGACAATCCAGCTGGATTTCCCGAGCCGGGAGGACAACTGAATTTCGTTCAACAGTGGGTTGCGGTCGATGTGCGCGCTTCCCATACTGCCGGCCATGGCCAAACCGCCTTTGGATGGGGTGATTCTGATCACGGGTGCGTCGTCAGGGATCGGGAGCGAGCTGGCGCGTCAGCTCGCGCCGCGGGCCAAGGGTCTGGTGCTGCTCGCTCGACGCATGGAGCGACTCGAGCAGCTGGCTGGCGAGCTTCGGACGCGACACCAGGGACTGACGGTTCTGGTGCAGAGCTGCGATCTGCTCGACCGCGAGGCGACTGATCGCGCCATCGATCGCATCGAGTCCGAGCTCGGCGCTGTCGATGTGCTGATCAACAACGCCGGTCTCGGGGACATCTCGATGTTCGATCTTTCCGCATGGAAAAAAAATCAGCGCATGCTGGACTTGAACGTCACCGCCCTCACCTACCTGACCCATCGCCTGGTGCCGGGCATGGTCGAGCGCGGCAGGGGTGGCGTGCTCCAGGTCAGCTCGGGCTTCGGCCTCAGCTTCATGCCGGGCTTCGCGACCTATGTGGGCACCAAGCACTACGTCACCGGCTTCACGGAGTGCTTGCGCCTCGAGGTCGCGTCCCAGGGAGTGGCGGTGAGCCAGCTCTGCCCTGGTCCCGTGCGCACCGAGTTCGAGGAAGTCGCCGCTGACTTCGAGACGCCGAAGCTCCCCGAGTTCGTCGGCATCAGCGCCGAGCACTGCGCCAGGGCAGCGATCGCTGGCTTCGCGCGCAACAAGGCCATCATCATCCCTGGCGCCTTGATGAAGCTCGGATCGACGCTCTCACGCTTGACCCCGCGCTTCGTGATGCGCCTGGTCTACGCTCCCGCCGCCAGGCGCATGCGCGCCATGCAGCTGGCCGCGACGAAGCGCTCTTCGGCGCCCACGCATGGCGATTTTTCCAACAAAATCAGCACGTTGAATTGACGTGCCCGGGCAGGTAACGAATCCGCTGGTGAGCATCCAACAATAGTGTATTTTGTACACAATGAGGGCGCTGGTTCGCTCAGGGGGAACAGTCAGTCTCGAGCGGGTCGCGACACCGACACCCGGCGACGGCGAGGCACTGGTGCGCGTGATCCGTGCCGGTCTTTGCCGCACGGATTGTGAAGTCGCCAGCGGGCGCCTCGAGATCCGTGAGCCGTTGATCCTCGGTCACGAGTTCTCCGGCGTCGTCGAAGCCACGCCCCAGGGAGCGTCCTTCGCTCCAGGCGCGCGCGTCGCTTGCATGCCGTTCGTGCCCTGCGGAAGCTGCGCCCGCTGCCAAATAGGCGCTGGGTGCCTGGCCAAACGCCAGCTCGGCGTGGAGCGTGATGGCGCCTTTGCCGAGTTCGTCAGCGTTCCCCTGATGTGCCTCGAGCCGCTGCCCGACCCCCTCGACTTCACCGTCGGTGCCTTCGCCGAACCCATCGCTGCGGCCATGGCCGTGCTCGAGCTCGGGTTGCCCGGTCAGGCGCCAGGACTGGTCCTCGGCAGCGGGCGCATCGCCGAGCTGGTATTCCGAGTGATGCTAGCCGCGGGCTTCGAACGGATCAGGCTTGCGGCGCTCGATGAGCAACTCGAACGTGACGCCTATGAATTCTGCGTGGAAACTCACGCGAACTCGCAGCTCATCGCCAAAGCGCTGGAGGCCCTGGCTCCCGAGGGCACCCTGGTGCTGAAGAGCCGGTCGCAGCGCCCCGTGGAGCTGAACATCGGGCTCTGCGTGAAGAAGCGCCTCAGGCTGCTCAGCGCCGACTACGGCGACATGGCGCTGGGCCTGCGCTGGGTCGCCGAAGGTCGCCTCGAGGTGCGAGATCTGTTCGCCGCCGAGGAGCCCCTCGAGGCGTTCTCCGAGGTCTTCCAGCGCGCTGCGGAGAGCGAGCACCAGAAGCTCTTCTTCAAGTTGACTCCTGGATGAGGACCGGCAGCTGATGTGCGGCATCGCGCTGATCTACCGGCCCAGTGGCGGACTCGAGTCGGAGCTGCTGCAACCGGCGCTGCACAGCCTGGCGGCGCGTGGGCCCGATGGCTCTGGTATCTGGCTCGACCCTCAGCGGCGCTGCGTGCTCGGTCACACACGGCTGGCGGTGATGGACCCAGGGAGCGGCGCGCAACCCATGACGCTCGGCCCCTGGACCATCGCCGCCAACGGCGAGATCTATGGTTCGGCTCTGCGCGAGGAGCTCGAGCGCAGCGGAGCACGTTTCCGCACGCATTCCGACAGCGAACTGCTACTTCACGGCGCCGCACACTGGGGCAAGGACATGTTCGAGCGTCTGAACGCCGAGCTCTGCGCCGTCGTCTTCAACCACGAGACAGGCAAGCTGTGGGCGTACCGGGACCGCTACGGGGCGCGCACGCTGGTCTACGCCTGGCACCACGGCTCTCTCTACCTCGCCAGCACCAGCGCCGCGCTGTTCGCGCTCGGCGTGCCCCGGGCATGGGACGAAGCCGCGATGAGCCTCGCCCTGGGGATGCAATACCTGCCTCCTGAGCGGACACCGTTCGCCGGCGTGCACATGCTGCCGCCTGGCCACCTGTTCGAGCTCGACGGCAAGCGTCTCGACGTGCAGCCCTGGGGCATGGCGGACTGGGACTCACCATCGGACTCCAAGTCGACCGAGAGCCACGACGTTCAGAGTTTCCGCGAGGTTTTCCTCGCCAGCGTCGAGCGGCGACTCAGGAGCGACGCACGAGTTTGCTTTCACCTCTCGGGCGGCATCGACTCGGCAGCAGTGCTTGGAGCTGCCGCGGAGCTTCAGCGACAGGGTCGCGCGTCGACCGAGCCGCTCGTCGCGTTCACCGCGAGCTTCCCCGGGAGCCCGCTGGACGAATTGGAGCTGGCTCGGTCGAGTGCTGCGCAGGTGGGGGCGAGGTGCGAAGTCGTGTCGCTGAGTCCGCTGGATCTGGTGCAAGGGCTCGCAGCTGCGGCCCACGCCGGTGAAGGCCTGGCCGTGAACGGGCACCTGGTGGCTCACCAGGCGCTCGACCGCGCCATCAGCGCCGCGGGCTTCAAGTCGGTGCTGTCCGGCGAGGGCGCGGACGAACTACTCTACGGCTACCCGCATCTTCGCGCAGATCTGGGAGCGCTGGCTCAGGAGTATCCGGAAGGAAACGGGCTCGAGCAGGCGGTGCGCGGCTTGATGCTGGCGGAGCGCCCGGAGCTGACGAATGCCGAGCGGCTGGCCCGGCTGGACCCTCACCCCCTGAAGCACCAGCTGGGCTGCTTGCCGACCTTCCTGCAGGCCAAGCTGCAGCTCGGTGCGCGGCTATGTAGCCTGACCCACGATGGTTGGCGGTCACGAGCACAGACGGCGCTCGGCACGTTCTTCGGCCGCCCTGAAGTATCGAGTCTGCGGGGGCGCGCAGCGGTGGACGTGGCGGCGACGCTGTGGACCCGGCTCGCTCTCGGCGGCTACATCCTGCCGACGCTCTCGGACCGTTTGCTCGGAGCCCACGGCCTCGAGTCGCGGCTGCCGTTCCTGGATCCGGACCTCTACCGATTGATGCGACGGCTGCCCATCGAGCGGCGCATTCGCCGGGGAGAGGAGAAGTGGCTGCTGCGGGAGGCGGTGCGTGGCTGGGTGCCGGAAGCGATCCGCACCCGGCGCAAGCACCCGTTCCTCGCGCCGAGCCTCACCGAGGACGCTGGTGCGCGACGCGCGCTGCGCGAGCTGCTGCGTGAGGATGCTTTTTCCGCAGGGACATTCTTTGACATCCAGCGCGTGCAGCGGCGAATCGAGGCTCTGGAGCAGGCACCAGCAGAGCTGCATCGAGCCTGGGGACCGCCGCTGTTTTTGGTTGCCACGGCCCACGCTCTGGGTCGAGCCTTCGGCCTGGAGGCGAAATGACCGGCGACGCAGAGCTCTGGGTGCGCGACTTCTATCAGCACCCGTTGACCCAGGCCGTGCTGACTCAGGGCGAGGCCAGGCGCCGCATCGCCGAGCGTCTGTGGGCGCTCCTCGAGCTTGCCCCCGGCGCGCGCGTCTTCGATCAGTGCTGCGGGGACGGCGGCCTGAGCATCGAGCTCGCGAAGCGCGGCACCTCGGGCTACGGCGTGGACATCAGCGCGCCGTTCATCCAGCTCGCCCAGCGCAAGGCGAGCGAGGGTGAGCCGGAGCTCTTCTTCGCAGCCGCAGACGCCACGAGCTGGGTGGCTCCCACAGCTTGCGACGCTGGCTTCAACTGGGGCACGGGCTTTGGCTGCTTCCTCGAGGATTCAAGAAACCAGGCAATGCTCGATTGCGCGGCACGCAGCCTGAAACCAGGCGCGCGCTTCTTGCTCGACTACTACAACGTCGCCGGCGTGCTCGCGAACTTCAAGCCAGAGTTCAGCTATACGCGCACCCTGGCAGAACGCGAAGTGCACATCACGCGCAGCTCGGAGCTCGATCTGGAGCGCGGAACCCTTCACCAGATCTGGCGTCTGAGCGAGGCGGACGCGCCGGAGGCCGAGCTGCCGCGCACCACGACGCGTCTCTACCTGCCTCGCGAGCTGTGCGGGATGCTGGAGCGTGCCGGCTTCAGCGTCAACGCGCTGCTTGGCGGCGCTGATGGTGAGCCGCTGAGCCTCGAGAGCCCGCGCTGTCTGGTGCTGGCGAGGCGCCGGTGAGCGCAGCCTGGCGCAGCCTGCTCGAGCGGCTGATCGAAACCGCCGAGCGCCGTGACGCGGCGCCTTCACTGGTTAGCCCCACGGAAACGCTGAGCTATGCCCAGCTGTTCGACGCCGCGCTCGAGCTGTCGGCCCGGCTCGCCCCGGCGCGCGGTGAGCTGGTTGCGCTCGCGTTGCCGAAATCTCATGGGCTGGTCACGGCTTGGCTCGCCTGCTGGCTCGCTGGCGCCGCGTTCTCCACGCTGGACCCCAGCTTGCCCGAGGCCCGCGCGCGAGACATCCTCCGGCGACTGGCCCCGCGCTTCGTGCTGCGCGCCAGCGGGGGTGCGAAGTGTGGAGCGCACGCGGGCGAGGAGCTGTGGATCGACACTGCCGCGTCAGCCTCGAACCCTGTCGAGGGCGTGTGGAGCAGGGCGCGCGCGCTGCCCATGCCAGCGCCGGACGCGCTGGCGTACGTCTGCTGGACGTCGGGCTCGACGGGGTCCCCCAAGGGCGCGACCCTCGAGCATCGCGGGCTGCCACACGTGATCGGTGACCAGGTGCGGGCCTTCGAGCTCGACGAGTCGGCACGCTGTCTGTGGCTCCTGCGTCCGGGCTTCGACGCGAGCCTGTCCGACGTCTTCACCTGCCTGCTCGCTGGCGGTGAGCTACATCTCGCTCCTGGACTCGACGCGGGCTTCACGACGGAGAAGCTCCTGGAGAGCTTGAAGGGCCGCCAGATCACCCACGTCGATCTGCCGCCGAGCCTGCTACCACGGATCCCTGTGGAAAAACTCCCGGAGTCGCTACGCTGCGTCGTGGTTGGTGGAGAGGCGCCGGATCCAACGGCCGCTAGCGACTGGGCAAGGCGCGTGCGCCTGCTCAACGTCTATGGCCCGACGGAGTGCTCGATCTGCACCAGCCTGCTCGCCTGGGAGCCTGACTTCGCACGGCCGTACATCGGCGAGCCGCTCTCCGCGGTGAAGTACCGCATCGGACCCGCCGACGCCGCGCGCGGCGAGCTGTGGATAGCTGGAGCTCAGCTGATGCGCGGCTACTTCGAGGCGCCAGAGCTGGATGCCGAGCGCTTCACGGAGCTGAACGGCGTGCGCTGGTACCGCACGGGAGATCTCGTCGAGCGCACGCGTCGAGGCCCCGTATTCCTTGGGCGAACCGACCGCCAGCTCAAGTTGCGGGGCCAGCTGATCGCCCCGGAGGAAGTCGAAGCAGTGCTCCTCGGCAGCGGCGCCTGTGAACGCGCTCATGTGACCCTGCATGGCGAGCGCCTGGTCGCGCTCATCCAGGGTGACGCGAAGCAAGAGTCGAGGCTCCTGACAACGCTTCGAGAGCGCCTCCCGCGCTGGATGCACCCGGCGCGCTTCGTCTTCTACCGGCACCTCCCGGAAACGGCCTCGGGGAAGCTGGACGGCGCCGCGCTGCTCGCGGCACTGGACGCCGAGGCCGCCACGAGAGCGTCCGACGCGCCGCGGACGTTGCTCGAGGTCGTGGCGCGCCGGCTCGGACGCGCCGACCCGCAGCTCAGCTACTTCGCCCAAGGGGGAGACTCCCTGGGCGTGCTGGAGGTCCTCTGCGAGTGCGAGGCGCTGGGGCTCGAGATCACACCCGAGGCCCTGGCCTCGGAGCGGCCGCTGGGCGACCTCGAGAGCGCGGGTGAGATGGCGACCACGACGCCCGCTGACGCCCTGGACCGCGATGCGCGGGCTTGCCTGGCACGCATCCGACCGGTGTCTCCTCAGGGATCCAACCTCAGGGAAGTGACGCTGATGACCGGCGCGACCGGCTTCCTCGGCTCGAAGACCCTGCTCGACTTGCTGGAAATCGAAGCGGAGCAGCACTACGTCGCGCTGGTGCGAGCCCGGGACGCGGCTCACGCGCGTCGGCGCCTCGAGGCCGCCTGCGACGCGCACTCCCCGGGATCGTTTCGGCGCCTGGGAGAAGGTCGAGTCCGCTGCCTGGTGGGCGACGTGGCGTTGCCGGACCTCGGGCTC
>JAGQIY010000520.1 GCA_020430865.1 Myxococcales bacterium | reverse complement strand
GGCAGGTGTAGGCGGTGCCGAAGTTGGAGAAGAAGCAGACGGTGGCGCGGGTCGAGCCGGCGATCCAGCTGAGGATGCTGTCGCCCTCGCGCAAGCGCACCTTGCTGATGTCCTTGATCTCGCGCTGGCGCTTCACCCAGCCATCGCTGGTGAGCAGGACCTGAGCGTCCTCCGCGACGATCAGATCCTCCGCGGAGAACTCCGGTTCGTCCTCGACCGCTTCGATCAGGGTGCGCCGGCGACCGGCGGCGCCCAGGCTGCGACCGACGTCGATCAGCTCGTCCTTGACGACGGCCCAGCGCCCCGCGGGGCCGCTCAGGAGCTTCTTGATTTCGCTGGCGCGCTTCTTCTTCTGCTTGAGCTCTTCCTGGATCACCAGGATCTCGAGCCGCGCGAGGCGATACAGCTTGAGCTCGAGGATGGCGTCCGTCTGGTCTTCATCCAGGCGGAAACGCTGCATGATCTTCTTCGCCGCGTCCGCCTTGCCCTCGCTCTTGCGGATGATGTTGATGATCTCGGTGAGCGCGTCGAAGACTTTTACGAAGCCCTCGAGGATGTGCATGCGCCGCTCGAGGTTGCCGAGCTCGTGCTGCAGGCGCCGGGTGACCACTTCCAGGCGGAACTGCAAGAAGTAGAAGAGGATGCTCTGAAGATCGAGGCGCTCCGGACGACCCACCTCGGGGTTCTCCGTCGGCACGAGACACGTCAGGTTGACGTTGAAGTTCTGCTGCAGCGGCGTGTTCTTGTAGAGGTACGCCAGGACCTTCGTCTCGTCTGCGTCGCTCTTCAGCTCGAGCTCGATGGCCACGTCTTCGCCAGAGATGTCGCGCACGTCGACGATCAGCGGCATCTTGCGGCTGTTCACCACCTCGGCGATGCGCTCCACCAGGGTGCTCTTGTTCACCGCGAAGGGGATGCTGTCGATGATGATCGTCTTGGAGTTCTTGCCCGGCTTGCCCGGCTTCCAGGTGCCGCGCAGCTTGATCGCGCCTTGGCCGGTCTCGTAGACCTGCTTGATCTCCTCGGTCGTGGAGACGATCTGTCCGCCCGTGGGGAAATCCGGGCCTTTTACCGTGCGGCAAAGCTCGCGGCTGCTGAGCTCCTTGCCCTCGAGCAGCGCGTCGAGCAGTCGCACCGCCGCCGCGCAGATCTCCTCGGGGTTGTGTGGCGGGATGTTCGTCGCCATGCCGACGGCGATGCCCGTGGAGCCGTTGATCAAGAGGTTCGGCAGCTTCGCCGGCAAGACGACGGGCTCCTCCTTGGTGCCGTCGTAGTTGGCGCGGAAGTGCACCGTGTCCTGGCTGAGCTCCGTCAGTAGCTCCGTCGCCGGCGTGGCCAGGCGGCACTCGGTGTAGCGCATGGCCGCGGCCGGGTCGCCGTCGAGGCTACCGAAGTTGCCGGAGCCCTCGACCAGCGGCACGCGCAAGCTGAAGGGCTGCGCGACGCGCACCAGGGCGTCGTAGATCGCCGAGTCCCCGTGGGGGTGATAGTTACCCATCACGTCGCCGACGACCTTGGCGCACTTGCGGTGCTTCGCCGTGGGCAGCAGACGCTGCTCCCACATGGTGTAGAGGATGCGCCGCTGAACCGGCTTCAGGCCGTCGCGCACGTCGGGCAGCGCGCGGCTGGTGATGACGCTCAGCGCATAGTTCAGGTAGCGCGTCTGGGCGATCTCGTGCAATGGCACCGGCGGGGGAGGCGGCGCCTCTTCGACCTTGGCTTTGCCCTTGCCTTTGCCTCCGCCGCCCCCGCGAGACGCCTTGCTGGCGCTCGGCTTGGGCGTGGTGGACTTCGTCTTGGATTGGGTCTTACGGCTGCTGGCCAACTTCGCTTACCTGCTGTGGTAGCGCGCCCTGGGCGGGATGCGCTGAAGCTACGGCGCCTCGCGGCGACTTATTGAAGGTGCCTCGGTAGCGGGTTTGGCCCAGGAGGGCAAATAAGCTGCGAAGCCTCTGGCAGCTTGGCTCAGGACCCGCCTGGGTCTCAGAAAGCCGTGTGAAAGCCTTGAGTTGGCTCTCCCATAGGGCAGGCCTGGGAGCGCCGGAATCGATGACGCAATGCGCTATGTGGGCGGACTTCCCACGACTCCTGGTGCCTCTCGCCAGCGTCTACCGTCGTGGATCCAGGGCAGGGGGTGAGGGGAGCGTAGGGAGCTTGCTCGAGCCCCTGGCTTGGTTGTCGCGAGGAAACAATGGCGTACTTTGACTCATTGCGCTACGGGGTGTCACCGCCGGAGTGCCTTCGACTGAAGGCGCCAAGGACGCCTCGGATGAAGGGAGAGATCGAGGCGCCGCGCGTCGACTTGACCCATAGCGCCACGCCTTTTGCGCATAGAAACGCCCAGCGGCGATCTTTTCCAGATGGGTGAAACGCAAACCAAACGGTCGTGCTCATGATTGTTTCGTTCGCGTGTCTGGCGTTACGCTTCCGCCACTTGGGGAGCGCCGCGAGATTCACCGGTCGAGACGGACACGGGAACATGGGTGGCGCCGCGTCCGAGGACGCTGAGGAGGTTGGCATGGCGAGGAAGCAGAGCTTGGGTCTGAGGAGCGGTCTTGGGAGCGTGAGCGCGGGCGTCACGGCGCTGGGGTGCGCGGCCCTGATGCTGACGGCGTGCGGTTCCGACTCCGGTGGCGACACCGGCACCAACGCCAATGGCGG
>JAGQIY010000042.1 GCA_020430865.1 Myxococcales bacterium | reverse complement strand
CGTCTCAGCGCGTCGAGGCCGCGCCGGATCAGAAGCTGATCCCAGCGGCTGCGATCCTGATCCATGAGCAGGATCGGCTGGCCCCGGGCGTCCACCCGCGCGCGACTCCGCGAGGCCTGGAGCTCGAGCAATGCCACCAGGCCGTGCACTTCCGATTCCGTGGGGCAAAGCTCGGCGAGGATGCGGCCGAGACGTAGGGCCTCGTCACAGAGCTCGCTGCGCAGCCAGTCGTCTCCGGAGGTCGCGGCGTAGCCCTCGTTGAAGATCAGGTAGACCACCTCGAGAACGGAGCCGAGGCGCTGAGAGAGCTCGTCTACCGGCGGTAACTCGAACGGGACCTGGGCCGCTCCCAGCGTGCGTTTGGCCCGCACCAGGCGTTGCGCCAGGGTGGGCTCCGGGACCAGGTAGGCCCGGGCGATCTCGTCGGTGGTCAAGCCCGCCACGAGGCGCAGCGTGAGGGCCACCCGGGCTTCGGTGCTCAGCACCGGGTGGCAGGTGATGAAGACCAGTCGCAGTACGTCGTCGCCGACCGCGTCATCGAGATCGGGCTCGTCGACGCTGGGCTCCGCCTCCAGCTTCAGCTCACCGTGTTTGCGGCCCATCATTTCCGTGCGGCGAATGCCGTCGATCGCGCGGCGCTTGGCGGTGGTCATCAGCCAGGCGCCGGGGTTCTCCGGGATGCCCTGCTCCGGCCAGCGCTCGAGGGCAGCGATCAGCGCCTCTTGCGCCCAATCCTCGGCCTTGGTCACGTCCCCGAGCATGCGCACCAGGCCGCCGATGACCCGGGCGGATTCGATGCGCCAGATGGCTTCGACGGCCTTGTGGATGTCCCGGGTCACGCTCGGCTACCCTCAGCGCCTGGCTTCGAAGCCGGCGTCTCGCAGGACGCCCTGCACGTCAGCGGGGAAGTCGCCCATCTCTTGCACCTGGCGCACCTCGATCACCTCGTCATCACTGCCTGGGCAGCGTCGCGCCCACTCGATCGCCTCTTCACGCGACTTGACCTGGAGGATCCAGTAGCCGCCGACGACCTCCTTCGCCTCGGCGAACGGTCCGTCAGTGACCTGTGGCTTGCCTCCCGAGAAGCTGACCCGTGCCCCAGTCGCCGGGGGGTGGAGGCCGTCCAGCGCGAGGAGTACACCCGCCTCGTGCAGCGTGCGGTTGAACTTCATCATCTGCTCCACACGCGCTCGGCTTGGCGTCGCACTCGGCGCCGCCACATCGTATCCGCGGGGTAGCATCAACAACATGAATCGCATGGCGGTGGCTCCCGGTTCACTGCTTGTTCTTTTCGATTTTCGCCCGGAGACGGGCTTCTTGAGCGCGAAGCTCTGGCGTCATCTCCTCGAAGTCCGCGGTGTCGAAGACGGGACGGATCTCGACGGAACCGTCTCGTCCCTCGGGGTTGGGGATGCGACTCGCCCAGTCGACGGCTTGCTCCATCGAGTCGACCTTCCACATCCAGAACCCTGCGATCAGCTCCTTGGTTTCTGCGAAGGGGCCATCCACGACTCGCGAACCCTGCTTGCTGAACAGCACACGCTTGCCAGCGGAGCTGGGCTTCAGTCCGTCACCGTCGAGCATGATCCCCGCGCTGACCAGCTCTTGATTGAAAGCACCCATCTGGGTGAGCAGCTCTTGGCTCGGCATTTCACCGTTCTCGGAAGCCTCGTTCGCCTTGATGATGACCATTACTCGCATTGCTCTGCTCTCCTGGTGAGGGGCGCGGGCTTGGGTGCCCGGTCGCCGTTGTGTACTGGCAACGAACGGCGGGGGGGCAGATCGACAGCACGGTCAGTTTTTTTTCATCGACCTCGGCGTCGACCCTGCTCGGCGCGGTGCGGCAAACAGCCTCGCTCTCGTGGAGACCGGACTTGGGGGGGAGGTCGCGCTCGCTACGCACTGCTTGACACGAATAGAGAACGGAGCATTCTCTAATGATGCCGCAGCGGCTCAAACCGGACGTGCGTGAGCGCCTCCTGCGCGCTGCGCGAGCCGAGCTCGCGGAGCGCGGCCTACACGGCATGCGGCTGGCGGCAGTGGCGGAACGCGCG
>JAGQIY010000041.1 GCA_020430865.1 Myxococcales bacterium | reverse complement strand
TTCCGGCGACGGCTGGTTCCGCGTCGTCTTCAGCCGCGACATCTTCGACGACACGGTGAAGCTCGCCGACGCGCATCTCACGATCTTCTGGCGCTCCGCGAAGCTCTCCCTTCTGACCACGCTGCTCACCTTCGCGTTCGGCTTCCCCACCGCATACTTCATCGCGACCCGCCCGCAGAGCCAGCGCCCGCTCTGGCTGTTCCTGATCACGATCCCGTTCTGGACTAACCTCCTGATCCGCACCTTCGCGATCATGGAGGTGATCCGCAACGAGGGAATCCTCAACTCGGCGCTGCTCGCGCTCGGTCTGATCGAGCGACCGATCCAGATCCTCTACACCGACACCGCGGTCATGCTCGGCATGGTCTACGTGTACCTGCCGCTGATGGTGCTGCCGCTCTACGCGGCGATGGAGCGCCTCGACTTCCGGCTGGTGGAGGCGGCGTACGATCTCTACGCCACACGCCGCCGCGTGCTCACGCGCGTGATCGTGCCGCTGGTCAAGCCGGGCATCGTCGCCGGCTCGATTCTGGTGTTCATCCCGGCACTCGGAGCCTACGTCACCCCGCGTGTCCTCGGCGGGGGCAAGAACATGATGCTCGGCAACCTCATCGAGCTCCAGTTCGGCCAGGGACGGCACTGGCCGCTCGGCTCGGCGCTGTCGATCACCCTGCTCGTGATCGTGATGCTCGCCCTCATCGTCTATGTGCGCAACGTCTCCTCCGAGAGCGCGGAACGCTGAGATGGCCGGGCGTCGCGCATTCTCCGTCAAGGATTTGCCGGGCTTCGCGACCATCGCGATCGCGTGCTTCCTCGTCCTCTATGCGCCGATCGTCACCCTGGTCGTGTACTCGTTCAACGCCGGGGACTCGGTCGCCATCTGGCAGGGCTTCTCCTGGCGTTGGTACGAGAGCGCCTGGGACAACCGCCAGGTCCAGGAAGCGGCCATCCGCTCGGTGGCCATCGCCTCGGCAGCGTCGGCCATCTCCACCGTGCTGGCGACGATGGCGGCGCTCGGCACGACCCGACGCGCGCCGTTCCGCGGCCAGATGGTGATCTACACCCTGATCAACCAGCCGTTGATGGTGCCCGAGATCGTCACCGCGGTGGCGTTGTTGATCTTCTTCTCGATGATCAAGATCGCGACGGGTTACAGCGGGCTCGCCTATCTCATCGTGGCCCACAGCGCATTCTGCATCCCGTTCGCCTATCTCCCGATTCGTGCACGTCTCGAGGGCATGGACCTCACGCTGGAGACGGCAGCCGCGGACCTCTACGCCACGCCGTGGCAGGCGTTTCGGCGAGTGACGCTGCCGTTGATGATGCCCGGAGTGCTCGCCGGCGCCATGCTCGCCTTCGTGATCTCGCTCGACGACGTGGTGATCACCGAGTTCGTCAAGTCGGCTGGACAGGAAACGCTTCCCACCTACATGCTAGGGCAGCTACGGCGCGCCGTCTCGCCCGAGGTCAACGCGATCTCCACCGCGCTCCTCGTGCCCACGGTGGTGCTGCTGACTGCCTTCTACCTGCTGAATCGAAGGCGCTCCTGATCCCGAATCGTCTCCACTGGGAGGACATCCATGCCCACGAATCTCCTACGCAACGCAACCTTCACGGCACTGATAGCCGCCTCCGGCGCGGCCCTCGCGGCAGGCGAGCTCAACATCTTCAACTGGGGCAACTACACCAGCCCCGACCT
>JAGQIY010000519.1 GCA_020430865.1 Myxococcales bacterium | reverse complement strand
TTCGACCTGATCATCCTCGATCCGCCGAGCTTCGGCTCGCACGGCAAGAAGAGCTTCAGCATCCAGCGAGACTACAAGCTCCTGGCGAGCGACGCCCTGGCTCTGCTCACTCGCGGGGGCCGCTTGCTCGCCGTCACCAACCACCGCAAGACCAGCGCCCAGCGCTTCATGCGCTGGCTCGAGGAGGCGGCGCGGGACGCGCGACGTGAGGTCGCCTCGCTGCGCGAGAGCCCCACGCCTCACGATTGCCCTGCTTGGCTGGGAGCCGCGCTGGGCAGCCCAACCAAGGCGTTTTGGCTGACGCTTCGCTGAAGTTTGAGCCGCGAGTCAGCCGCTGCTACCACGCGAGCACTCAACCGTCGTGGCCAAGAAACGCAACCCCTATCAGAACGACGCTCGCACCCGCGCCGCCCGCGCCGCGGGCTTCCCGGCGCGCAGCGTCTACAAGCTCGAGGAGATCCAGAAGCGCGTGCGCCTGCTCGGCTCGGGCAAGCGCATCCTGGACCTCGGGGCTGCGCCCGGCTCGTGGAGCAAGTACGCCGCCCAGCAGGTCGGCCCCAAGGGGCTCGTGGTGGCCATCGACCTGGCGGCCATCGAGGAGAAGCTCGGTCCGAACGTCCACGTCGCCCAGGGGGATGCGCTGGATCCCGACTCGCCGTTGCTTGCGCAGCACGCGCCCTACGACGTGGTGCTCAGCGACATGGCGCCGCGCACCAGTGGAGACAAGCTCCGCGATCGCTACCTGAGCTACGAGCTCGCCGTCGGCGCGCTGGAGGTAGCCAAGCGCGTCGGCAAGCCCGGTTCGGATTTCGTCGCCAAGATCTTCATGAGTGAGGACTTCGACGCGGCGAAGAAGGCGGTGCAGGCGGCCTACGAGAGCTGCAAGGTGGTGCGCCCGGCCGCGACTCGCGACGCCAGCACGGAGGTGTTCCTGGTGGGGGTGAGGCTCAGACCCGAGGCCGTGACCGCGCCGTCGCTGACGTCAGCAGAGGGTGGAGGCGCCGTGTGAGCGACGCTCAGCCCAAGAAGAAGAAGAGCAAGTGGCGCTGGCTGGTCCACGGCGTGCTGCTGGCGACCCTGGGACTCGGTGGCACGCTGCTGTACCGAGGCAAGACCTTCGAGAATCGTCAGCTCAGCGTGCCCGCGGTGGAGGTGCCCAAGCTCGACTGGCAGCAGGCAACGAGTCACCTTTCCGGTGCCGTGCGGATCAGAACCATCTCTCGGTCGCAACACGGCACGCGCACGTCACCGCTGCGGGCGGAGGACGCGACGGCGTTTCGCGTGTTCGCTGGCTACCTGAGCGCGACCTTCCCCAAGGCTCACGAGCGGATGCAGCGCGAGGTGATCGCGAAGCACAGCTTGCTCTACGTCTGGCCCGGATCGGAGCCGAGCCTCGAGCCGATCCTGATCGCGGGGCACATGGACGTCGCTACCGTGCAACCCGGTACCTCGATGTCCTGGACGGAGAAGCCGTTCTCAGGGGCGCTCAGGGACGACATGATCTGGGGGCGCGGCACCCTGGACGACAAGTCATTCGTGGTCGGGCTGTTCGAGGCGCTCGAACACCTGGCCTCGAGCGGCTACTCACCCAAGCGCGCCATCTACGTCGCCTTGAGTCACGATCAGATGCGCGGCGGTGAGGTGGGGACCGCGGCGCTCGCCCAGGCGCTGTCGGCGAAGGCAGCAAAATTCCGCATGGTATTGACCGAGGGCCTGGCCGTGGTGAAGGGCTTCATGCCAGAGATCCCGGCACCCATCGCCATGGTCGGTGTGGGCGAGAAGGGTCAGGCGAGCCTGCTCCTGCAGGGCGCCTCCGAGGAGCAGCTGCGCGCGGCACAGAAGCGACTCGAAGAGCAGCCGTTGCCTGCTCAGTTCTCCGGTCCGGCGGTGCACCAGTTCGAGTACCTCGCGGGCGAGCTGCCCTTCGCCATCCGCGTGGCCGTAGCGAACCGCTGGCTGTTCTCTGGATTGCTGGAGGATCGGATCAAGGAGTCCGAAGGTTCGGAGGCCCTGATCCGCAGCTTGGTGACCAGCACCGACATTCCGCCGGGAACCGACGAGAAGACACTGCCGGAACATCCCGTGCTCGCGAACTATCGTCTCCGTCCAGGCGACTCCCTCGAACAGCTCAAGACCCATGCTGCCAAGGTGGTCGCGGATCCGAAGGTCGAACTGAGCCTGCTGGAAGGCGCATATCCCGCGCCGCCGGTATCCTCGGTCGACGCGCCCGAGTTCAAGCTCCTTCAAGAGGTCATCGAGGGAGTGTTCCCCGAGTCGGTGTTCGCGCCTTCGCTGGTGCTAGGGGCGACCGATGCGCGGCACTACGCCACCCTCAGCCCAAACATCTATCGTTTCCGTCCACTGCTGATGGGAGCCGACGACATGAGCCGCAGCCGGAACTCCGACGAGCGCATTCGCGTCGAGGCCTACGAGCGAGTGGTCACCTTCTGCTCCACGCTGGTGCGAAAGTTCGCCGAGTAGCTATGATTTGAATCCGTGCGGATGCTTGGAGTGCCAGGCCCAGGCGTGGCCGACGATCGCGTCGAGGTCGTGCTTGGGGGCCCAGCCAAGGAGCTCCTTGGCTCGCTCGGAGCAAGCGACGAGCGTGGCAGGATCTCCTGGACGTCGCTCGCCAAGCACGTGGGGGATGCGATGGCCGGTGACCTTGCGCGCCATCTCGAGCACCTCGAGCACCGAGAAGCCCGAGCCGTTGCCGAGGTTCAGCGCCAGGCTGCGATCGCCGAGGCGCTCGACGGCGGCGACGTGTGCGGTCGCCAAGTCCGAGACGTGGATGTAGTCGCGGATGCAGGTGCCGTCCCGGGTCTCGTAGTCGTCACCGAAGACCGTGACGCGATCGCGTTGTCCCAGGGCGACCTGGAGCACGATGGGGATCAGGTGCGTCTCGGGGTCGTGGTGCTCTCCGATGCTGCCGTCCTCGAGCGCGCCTGCGGCGTTGAAGTAGCGTAGGCACGCGTAGCGCATGCCGTGGATGCGCTCGGCCCAAGCGAGCGCGCGCTCGATCAGGAACTTGGACTCCCCGTATGGGCTGCCTGGCGCGATCTCGTCGGTTTCCGCTATGGGCTCCTGCCCCCCGTTCCCGAACAGGTTCGCGGTGGACGAGAGCACGAAGCGCTCGACCCCGACCTCGCTACACCACTCGATGAGATTGAGGGCGCCAGCGAAGTTGTCCCGCAGATACTCGTAGGGCTTCTGCATCGACTCGCCGACCAGCGAGCGCGCGGCGAAGTGAAGCACGGCGTCGAAGCGTCGCCCCTGGAGCGAGTCGCGCATGGCCCGGCGATCCCGCAGGTCCACATTCAAGAGCTCGATGCCCTGGGGAATCGATTCCGCGTGCCCGGTGCTGAGGTCGTCGAGGATCACCACCTCACAGCCTGCGGTCAGCAGGTGGCGCACGGTATGGCTGCCCACGTAGCCAGCGCCGCCGGTGACCAGGGCGCGGGTCATCGCTCCGCCCCGCGACGCCCAAGCGCAAGGAGCCTGTGACCTTCCGACCTGTGACTGGCGGTTACTCTGCGGATCATGGCGACGTACCGTTGCGGCCGGGCGCCTCCGCGTCAAGACTAGCTCGGTGATGTCCGCGGACGGGCCAGCCTCTCGAAGCCAGCGTTTCGCCAAGCCGCGCATGACCCACTGGGCCGCGCGCCCGGGATACATGGTCTCGCGCACGCCCGAGCGCATCGACTTCAACTACGGTCACGCGCTGCTGCTCGAGGCGTCGCCTGCCGAGCGCGGAGTGGAGTACTGGCTTGGACGTTGGCTACTCGAGCAGCAGTCCACTGAGTGCGATCGGGCGTTTCTGTTGTGGGAGGAGCCCCACGTACCCGCCAACGAGCCCAGCTGGATCGATGAGCTGGGCCCCGGTGCTCAGCTCTACGTGAATCATTTCCTCGGACTCGACGGGCGTCGGCCATTGCCCTCCGCTCTCCCCCCCGAAGGCATCGAGCTCCGCGGCTTCGCAGGGGACGCCGACTGGCGACAGGCGGTCACGCTCACCGCGCAGATCAACGACGACGGCGGCTTCTTCGCCATGGAACGCGCCTACTGGCTGTACGCGGGCTATCGAGACCTGGTCGAAGGGGGGGAGGGAGAGTGGTTCGGCGCCTTCAGAGACGGACAGCTGGTGGGCGCCCTCGGGTTGATCCGGGGGGAAAACGAAGCGCGCTTCCAGGACGTGTTGACCCACGCCGAGTTCCGCCGCCGCGGGATCTGCAGCGCGCTACTTCGTCGCGCCGTCGAGAGCTATCGTCGCACGAACCTGGAAGGGACCGTCTACATCCTGGCCAAGGCCGGGGCCGACTCCGAGCGGCTGTACACCCGCTTCGGGTTCGAGCCGCTCACGACCTTCTTCGAGCTGGCGATCCCCGTGGAGCGTTGAGCCGCCAGCGCTCCGACGACCTCAGAATGCGTTGCAGCCGGTGAGCGCCTTGCCGAGGACCAGCGTGTGCACCTCGTGGGTGCCCTCGTAGGTGTAGACGCTCTCGAGGTTGAGCATGTGGCGGATCGCGGGGTACTCCAGCAGGATGCCATTTCCGCCCAGAATTCCTCGGCACTTGCGCGCGACCTCCAGCGAAACACCGACGTTGTTGCGCTTGCACAGGCTCACTTGGACCGGCGTGATGCCGCCCTTGTCCTTCATGCGGCCGTAGTGCAGTGCGAGGATGTCGCCCTTCACGATCTCGCTGCCCATGTCGGCGAACTGGGCCTGGATCAGCTGCTTGCTGGCGATCGGCACGTCGAACTGCCTGCGCTCGCGAGCGTAGCTGATGGTCGACTCGAGGCACGCCTTGGCAGCGCCGAGCGCGCCCCAGGAGATGCCGAAGCGAGCCTGGGTGAGGCAGCCGAGGGGTCCGCCGAGGCCGCGCTTGTTGGGCAACAGGTTGGCGGCGGGCACGCGGCACTCGTCGAGCACGATCTCCCCCGTCTCGCTCGAGCGCAGGCTCATCTTGCCGTGGATCTTGGGGGTCTCGAAGCCCTTCATCCCGCGCTCGACGATGAAGCCCTGGATCGAGCTCGCGTCGCCGTCGTCGACCTTGGCCCAGACCACCGCGATGTCGGCGAAGGGCGAGTTCGTGATCCACATCTTGGTGCCCGAGAGCACGTAGTGATCGCCGTCCTTCCTCGCGCGGGTCTTCATCGAACCCGGGTCCGAGCCACTGTCGGGCTCCGTCAGCCCAAAGCAACCGATCAGCTTTCCGGCGGCCATTTCCGGGAGGAACTTGTTCTTCTGCTCCTCGCTGCCGTAGGCGTGGATCGCGTACATCGCCAGGCTGCCCTGGACGCTGACGAAGGAGCGCAGACCACTGTCGCCGTACTCGAGCTCCTGCAGGATCAAGCCGTACTGCACGGCGCTCATGCCAGCGCAGCCGTAGCCCTGCAGGCTGGCGCCGAGCAGGCCCATCTCCGCGAACTCCCCGATCAGGTCCTTGGGGAACTCCTCCTTCTCGAACAGCTCGCCCGCGCGGGGCAAGTAGCGCTCGCGCACGAGGCGACGCACTGCGCCACGGATCATCAGCTCGTCTTCGCTGAGGTGGGTGTCTAGAGCGGAGAGGGCGTCCAGGCTGAGGGGCTCTTGCATGGCGCCGGCTTATCAAAGCTTCGGAAACTGGGCCAGGCCGGAGGGCGCAGTGTATGCGCCGAGCAGTCCATGCCGTGGCTAAGAACTCTGAGCTGCCTGGTTGCTGCGGGCTCCGGCCTGTTGGTGACGAGCTGTCCCTTCGAGCGAATCGGCTCGGGTGGGGGGGAGCGCGCAACGCCTGCTCTCGCCTCCGCGCTGCCAGCTCCGCCACGGGAGGTGCCAGCGCGCGACATCGTTCCAGTGGCCGAGGAGCCGGACGAGCCAGAGACTGACGCGCGCTCGCAGGAAGAGCCGGTGGTCGAGCTGGTCGCGCTCCGCCCGTCGCGGGCTGGCGCTGCAGGGCCCACCGACCAGGACAGCGCGGGCGGGGAGCCAGCAGGCGCCGAGGAGCCTGAAGAGGACGCCGAGGACGACCGACCCGTCGCCGCCCATCCATATCACCCGGATTTCGGCGTGGACCCGGATCGCGCGCTGACCGCGATCCGCAAGCAGACCTACGTCTTTGCGGAGCCGAGCTGGCGCTCCACCAAGCTTGGCTATCTACGAGCCGGAGCGGTGGTCAAGCGCAGCGCAGAACCCATCAAGCGGGCGCGCGATTGCCGCGCCGGTTGGTACCAGGTGGAGCCTCAGGGCTACGTCTGCGTGGGCAATACGGCGTCCATCGACGTTGGAGATCCGGTAGCGGTGGCGGCGCGCCAGATGCCTGATCGCAGCGAAGGGCTGCCCTACGCCTACGGGATCTCTCGCTACCCGACGCCGCCCTTCTACACGAAGCTGCCGAGCGAGAAGGATCAAGCGCGAGTGGAGCCTGGCCTGAGCAGGGCCAGGGCGCGCGGATCGCGCTCCTGGGACGCTGAAGTGTTCGACGACGTCCCAGATTTTCTCCATGGTAACAAGCAGGCGCCGACGCTGACTGGCAGGAGTCGGGGGCCAGGCACCGTGTACAGCGGCCGCGCGCTGCCCAAGAGCGGCTTCGCGTTCTTGCGCCTGTTCGAGAGTGGCGGGCGGCGGTTCGGGTTGAGTACGGACATGGCCATCATGCCTCTGGATCGCATGAAGCTCGTGCGACCGAGTGAGTTTCATGGTGTGAACGTGACAGGCTTCGGCTTGCCAGTGGCTTTCAACCGCGCTCGGGTAGCAGCGCTGTTCGCCGGGGATCCGAAGACGGGACTCAAGCAAGAGCGATTGCTCGGCTATCGCGAGGCGCTCAAGCTGAGCGGCAAGTCAGTGGGCGTTGGCGGTGCGCGCTACCTGGAGACTCGAGACGGGCTGTGGGTCAAGGACGAGGCGCTCACCGTGATCGAGCCGATGAAGAAGGTGCCGGGGTGGGCGACGCCCGGCCGCACCTGGATCGAGGTGTCGATTCTGAAGCAGACCTTGGTCGCCTACGTGGGCACGGACGCTGTCTACGCCACGCTGGTGTCCACCGGCGCCGACGGACTGGGCGACCCGAAGGAGACCCACTCCACGGTGCGGGGGCAGTTCCTGATTCACACCAAGCACGTCAGCGTGACCATGAGCGGTGACGAAGCGGGGGACGAGTTCGATCTGCGCGACGTGCCCTACGTACAGTACTTCACCGAGGGCTACGCGTTTCACGCTGCGTACTGGCACGACTCCTTCGGGAAGCCGCGCAGCCACGGCTGCATCAACCTCTCACCCGAAGACGCTCGCTGGCTCTTTCAGTGGTCGGATCCCCCGGTTCCGCCGAAGTGGCACGGCGCGATGAGCTTGCGTGATGGGACCCTCGTTCACATCCACCCCTGAAGCTGCCGACTCGGGTGAAGCTCAGGCGTGACCCAGCGCGATGGTCTGACACCACTCCTGCAGGCCGAACTTGCGATCGGTCACGAGGCGGCTGTGCACGACGCTGAGCGGCTCGAGCTTGGTGCCGTCGGAGAGCTCGAGCTGCAAGCGGCTCGGGCCGGTCGTGGGCTCGTCGATCCAGCGACCGTCGTACTCGACCCGCAGCACCTCGCCGATGTGGCAGCCGAGGAGGCCGCACGCGCGTCGACTCCAGTCGTCGCCCACGTCGTCGCCCGGCGGGGCGATGACCGCCAGGTAGCTGTCCAGGCGGGCGAGGTCGTTGAGGGAGCCGTCGAGGCGCCCCTTGCCGCGGCGCTCGCAGTAGGTGGAAATCGGTGAGCGCATCAGACCTTCGGAGACGGCCGCTGCTTCCCGCGCAGTTGGCCAGCTTCCGCTCCAGGGAGTTGGCGGAAGTACGGCGCTCGGCAGTCGGTGTTGCCACTCGGCGCTCCCGGTCTCTCCGAGGCTCCCCCGCAGGCTGAGCATCAGGCTGTAGCCCGAGCCCTCGTGGAGGCGTTGCTCGATCAGCTGGAGCGGCAAAAACGTTTCTGTGCGGCAAATGACGCGTCCGTGCTTGGCGTCGTGGAGGGTGCCGTTCCAGCGACCTCTGAAGGCCTGGCGGAGGGTCTCACCGAGGTAGGTGCCCGCGCGCAACACCAGCGGCCACGCGTCCGAGTCGAGGGGGGGCCTCGGCTCGTGGCCGTAGAGCGACAACAGCGCCGCGTCCAGGCGCCCGATGGACCACAGCGAGAAGTCGAATGGCGCGAAGTCGCGGAACACCGGGCTCTGGGTGAGATAGCTGGCCGACAGCGTGCCGAGCACCTGCAGGTCCAGGCGCTGACCGGTCACGAGCCGCTCCAGCTGACGCTTGGCGTGGAGCTCGACCTCGCGTGCGCTGTGCGCGTCCCCGCGGGAGACGCGATGCTCGATGTCGTCCCAGCGGAGCTCGGGTTCAGCGGGCTGGCCCAGGCCGGCGAGGTC